>DASYHQ010000043.1 GCA_035998445.1 Tepidisphaeraceae bacterium
GCGTGGATGGCGCGCTTCCGAAGGCTGGCCAAGGACTACGAACGCCTGGCGTCGACGTTGAGAGGGATGCACCTGATCGCGTTCGCGATCCTCATGCTCGCGAAACTCGTGAACTGGGAGAAAAGTGCATAACACGCTCTAAACCTCTCCCGGCGTACCGGGAGAGGGAACCAGACCCCTACTTCGCCATCACAAACTCACCATTGCCATTCCCATCGCCGTGGACTGCGGCTGGTTGCTCGAACCGGTCGCCGGTGTGGGTGCGGGTGGAGCGCAGGAACGGCACGCGGTCCAACACCTTCTCCTGGAACAGCTCCAGGTACAAGTACAGCACCGGCGTCACGTAGAGCGTGATCAGCTGCGACACCAGCAGGCCGCCCACGATCACCAAGCCCAGCGGGCGACGGCCCTCGCCGTCGGCGCCGTGGCCCATGGCGATGGGGACCGCGCCCATGACGGCGGCGAGCGTCGTCATCAAAATCGGGCGGAAACGGTCCATGCTGGCGTGGTGGATCGCGTTCTCGGCGGTGTCGCCGTTGGCGAGCCGCTGGATCGCGAAGTCGACGATCATGATGCCGTTCTTCTTCACGATGCCCATCAGCATGAACAACCCGATGAACGCGTACAGCGACGCCTCGATCGGCGACCCAATCGTCATGTAACCCACCAGGTACAGCGTCGCCAACCCACCCACCAACGCGGTCGGCAGGGTCGAAAGCACCGTGATCGGGTGAACGTAGCTCTCGTACAGGATCGCCAAAATCACGTACATCACGAAGACGGCCAGAACCATCAGCACGATCAGGCTGCTGATCGTCTCGCGGAAGGTCAGCGCCTCACCTTGGAAGCTGCTGCGCAACTGGGGGGGCACCACCTCGGCGGCGATGCCTTCAATCAGGTTGGTCGCGGTGCCGATCGGCACGCCGGGCATCAGGTTGAAGTTGATCGTGACGCTGGTGAACTGGTTCAGGTGGTTCACCGCCTGCGGCCCAACCGTCTCCGTCCACGTCGCCACCGCCGACAGCGGGATCACGCGCGTGCCGTCGTCACTACGCACGTAGAGCTTCTGCAAGTCTTCCGGCCGCGACCGGTCCTCCTGCCCCACTTCCAGGATGACCTGATACTGGTCGTCCGCGCGCTTGATCAGGTAAACGTAGTTCTGGCTGTAGGCGTTCTTCAGCAGCGTCTCGATGCGCGACGCCGATACGCCGTAGGTCTTGGCCTGCTCGCGCAGGATGTCGACGGTTAGGCTCGGCGTGCTCAGGTACATGTCCGAGATTGGCATGCCGGCAAAGGTCTTACCTATTTCCGGCATCAGCCGCATCTGCAGCGCCTCGGCGGCGGCGTAGACCTCCTTGGGGTTGATGCCGCTGATCGTATAGGCGAACTGCCCGCCTTGATTGCTCGTGGCACCGGTCGAGATCTGCAGCACCGGCTGCGGCGTCAGCACGCCAATCGCGCCCGGCAGGCTCATCGCTAACCGCGTGCCCAGTTCACCGGCGACCTCCTGAATGCCCGGATTCTCAACCGTTCGGCCGTCGAACGTCTTCAATGATGGCCGCTCGCTCGGGTCCTTCAGGAACGCGATCAGAAAGCCCATGTTCGACGAGATGAACTGGCCGTTACCGGTCATCGAGAACGTCATCTGCACCGATTCGTTCTCGTGCATAACGCGCTCGGCCATCGTCTGGTACTGCCGCATCTGCGTCGGCGACGAACCTTCCTGGCCGATCATCACGCCCATCGCGAACGAGCTGTCACCCACCGGCAGGAACGCCTTGGGAATGTCGATCAGGAAGAAGATCGTGCCACCCATGCAGACGATCCAGATGATCAGCGACACCCAGCGGTGCTTCAGGAAGAACCACAGGGATCGGGAGTAGAAGTCGAGCACGGGCCGTTCGACCGAGCGGAACGCGCGTTCCATCCACGTCTTCTTGTCGTTGTGGCCGCGCGGCGCGAGCATGCGGGCGCACATCAGCGGGGTCAGCGTCAGCGACACGACACCGCTGGCCAAAATCGCCACGATGATCGTGACCGCGAACTCCTGGAACACGCGACCGATGATGCCGCTCATGAACACCAGCGGCAGGAACACGATCGCCAGCGAGACGGTCATCGACAGAATCGTGAAGCTGATCTCCTTGGCCGAGCTCAGCGTCGCGGTCATCACCGATTCGCCGTACTGTTCCATTCGGCGGACGGTGTTTTCGAGGAACACGATCGCGTCGTCGATCAGGAAGCCGATCGCCAGCGTGATCGCCATCAGCGTGAGGTTGTTCACGCTGTAGCCGAGCATGTTCATCACGATGAACGTCATCAGCAGCGACAGCGGCAGCGCGACGACGGGGATCAGCGTATCAGTCGCGCGACCGAGGAAGACGAAGATCACGGCCACCACGAGCCCGAACGCGATCAGCAGCGTCTCGCGCACCTCGGTGACGCTGTTCACGATCGACTTGCTGCGGTCGTAGATCGGGATGATGTCGACGCCCGCAGGCATCTGCGGCTTCACCTCGGGCAGCAGCGCCTTCACGTTGGCGGCCACCTCGACGGCGTTGGAGCCGGCCTGGCGGAAGACCGCCATGATCACGGTCGCCTTGGGCACTTCGCGCCCACGCACCCAGAAGCGCATGTCGATGCGCTCGTCCTGCACGCTCTCGATCGCGGTCGCGACGTCGCGCAGGTAGATCGGCGAGCCGGTGCGCGTCTCGATGATCAGGTTGTTGTAGTCCTCGGCCGTCTCCAGCTGGCCCTGCGGTTGAATGAGGAACGTGCGGGTCGGCCCGTCGAACTGACCGGCGCCCTGGTAGCTCGTCCCCTGCTGGATGGCGCCGGCGAGGTCGTCCATCGTGAGGTTGCGGGCCGCCAGCGCCGACGGGTCGGCCTTGATGCGGATCGCCGACTTCGTGCCGAAAATCTGCACCTGGCTGACGCCCGACAAAATGCTGACGCGCTGGGCCAACTGCGTGTTGGCCATGTCGTACAGCTGGCCGCGCGTCATCGTGTCGCTGACGACGCCGACGTACAGGATCGGCTGGTCGTTCGGGTTGGTCTTCGTGAACGTCGGCGGCGCCGGCAAATCGACCGGTAAGTTGCCGGTGGCCCGGCTAATGGCGGCCTGCACGTCGGTGGCGGCGCCATCGACGTTTTTCTCGAGGTCGAACTGCAGCGTCAGGCTGGTGAAGCCCTGCGTGCTCTTGCTGGTGATCAGCTCGAGCCCGGGGATCTGCATGAACTGCCGTTCGAGCGGCGTCGCCACGTTGGCGGCCATCGTCTCGGGGCTGGCGCCGGGGTAACCGACCTGCACCTGGATGACCGGGTAGTCGACGGCCGGCAATGCGTCCACCGGCATCTGGCGGTAAGCCAGAATGCCGAACAGGATCGCCGAGATCGTCAGGACGACCGTCATCACGGGCCGACGAATGAAGGGTTCGGAAAGGCTCACAACGTCACCTTCTTGGGATAAGTTCCGATCGCGATCGGACTTTCAGATTCTGTGCTTTTACTTGCATGATCGCCTCAGCGACCGCGCCACGGTCGCTGAGGCACGCGCTACTGTTGAGAACCACTGTTGGGCGCATCACCCGTGCCGGGCGCGGTGCCAGGGACACCCGTGCCGGCGGTGTTGCCTCCGGGGGCTGGCGTGGGCGTCTGTTCGGTGGCGCCACCGGCCTGACCCCCCGCAGCCGCGGGCGCAGGCTCGGCCGGCGGGCCGCCGGCCGGGGGCATACCTTGGGGCGCCATCTGGTTCGGATCGATGATGCTCACCGGGGCGCCGGGAAACAGCATCATCTGCCCGGTTACCACCACCTGCTCGTTGGCCGAGACACCGGTGTCGATCACCGTGTTCGTCCCTTGCCGCTGCCCAATCTTCACAGGTCGCAACTCGGCTTGCTTGTTGGCATTTACGACGAACACAAACGGCCCCTGCTGTCCGACCTGCTGTGCCTGTGTGGGAATCAGCACGGCGCCAGGGATGACGCGCAGGATCAATCGCACGTTGACGAACTGGCCGGGCCAGAAATAACGGTCATCGTTTGGAAGGGTCGCCCGCAACTGCACGGTGCCCGAGCCGTTCTCGACCCGGTTGTCCAGGAACTGCAGTTCACCCGTGCGCGGCTCGGCCGGCTGAGTGGTAGCGCCCGTGTTGGGCAGCGTAACCTGCACCTTCAACGTGCCCTCGGCCATGTGCTTACGAACGAGGGGCAGCGAGCTTTCGCTCGTGGTGAAGTCGACGAACACCGGGTCGAGCGATTGCACGACGACCAGCGTCTCGTCGTTGGCATTCACGACGTTGCCGGGATCGACCAGTCGCTTGCCGGTGCGCCCGTCAACCGGCGACTTGATGTCGCTGTACTCCAGGTTCAGCTTGGCCGTCTCAACCGCGGCCTCACGGGCCTTGATCTGGGCCTCGGCGACTGCGACGGCGTTCTTCCGCTGGTCGATCTGCTCCTGCGACAACGCCCGCACGTCCGTCACGCCGGCAGCGCGCTCATACTCGCTCTTGGCCAACTGCAGGTTCACGCGCGATTGCGCCAGGTCCGCCTCGGCCTGCGCGACGGTGGCTTGGAACGGCCGGGGGTCGATCTTGAACAGCAGGTCCCCCTGTTTCACCTCGGCCCCTTCGGTGAAGTGGGCGCTGAGCAACTTCCCACCGACTTGCGAACGGATCGAGACGTTGTCGGGCGACGCGACGGTACCAATCTCGTCAAGGTACACCGGCACGTCGGCGGTCGTGGCGGGCGCAACAGTCACACTAGCCGGTGGCCGCTCCGCGGGAGGTGGCGCCTCCCGGTTGCACCCGGCTAAAACGGCGGCTGATGTTAACAAGGCGCAAAACCGACCAGTCAGTATCGAAAAATTCAAGGGAGTTCCCGCAAAGGCGTGTGTCATAGCTGAATTCGCTTGTGTGAACGATTGATGTTAGCCACGTCAGGTTAGGAAATCACGTGGTATCGAAAAAAAGCCAAAAGGGCCAGTTAATAGGAACAAACTGTGCTGGTTTCCCCAGCTATTATTCAACATGGGAGCGCCGAGATTCGAACTCGGAACCAAGGGATTATGAGTCCCCTGCTCTAACCGTTGAGCTACACTCCCCTTCTTCGGGTGCGGTCCGTTCGCCGCTTTAATCGAATCCTGCTGATGCTTTACGGACGAACATTGGGGCTTGCCAACTCCGAAGCATCGTTGGCGATTCTAATGGGTGTATGGGGTGAAGCAACCACGCGCGGTGCTAGGGCCGTTATTCCATCAACGGGGTCACGATGCCTGGGGGGATATCTAATAGTCGGTTCCCCACCTTCAGCGTTACAGGAACCGCCGATGGGTTGTACGCCGACTGACGGTTGGCGGCGATCACGATTCGCTCGCGGGCGGCGTGGTAGTCGAACAGTTCGATGTTCGTGCAGTACCACACGTCGTCATGGCCGGCCATCGGGCGATAGATGCGCTCCAAGTCGTCCCAGCGGTTCTGGCGTTGAAACTCGTACGAGTGAGCCCAAATGAAGAAGACGCCCGATCGGTTCGGCGAGCCGTGCAGCGCCTTCCACCTCTCGGGCACGTCCGGATGAAAGTGGTGCGCCGTGCTGCCCCAAGCCAATGGTTCGGCCGGTGGGAAGCAGGGGTCGCGGTTCTCGCACGTGCGGGCATAAACGATGCCCAGTGCGCGCAGCACGTCGATCACCTGCGCGTTGTACGTGCCGAACGGGTACGCCATGCCGCGCACGGGGTAACCCACGAGGTCCTCGAGCGCCCTGCGATCGTCCAGCACTTCTGCAGCCATCTGCGACGCGTCGAGACGTGGCAGGTGCGGATGGGTGACCGTGTGGATCGCCACCTCGTGCCCCGCGTACAGTTCGGCGACCTCGCTGGCATCGAGGCGCCCCCCACTGTCCTCGGTGAGCCGCTCACCGGTCCGGCCGAGCGTGCCCGAGTTCAGGTTGAAGGTACCCTTCATCCCCATGTCGTTCAACGCCGCCACAACACGGCGATCTTCAACGACGCCGTCGTCCCAACTCGTGGTGAACGCGATCCGCTTTCCGCCGGGGAAGTTGGGGATTTCGATGCGAGGGGTCATGGTTAGGTGCCTTCTTAACTCGTCGTTACCATGCACGAGATCCTATAGTTCTATTCGTCATCCCGAGGGGAGCGGTAGCGACCCGAGGGATCGGCGTGGTAGACGGTTGTCGACGTATCGAGATCCCTCCAGGTCGCTTACGCTCCCTTCGAGAGGTCAACGGCGCCTAGCCCTGCCCCAACGCCCACTTCACATCGCCACCCACAATCGTCGTCACCGGCCGACCCTTCAGCTTCCAACCGTGGAACGGGCAGTTGCGGCTCTTGCTCTTGAATTGCTCGATGTCGACTGTCCATTCCAGCTCCGGATCGATAATCGTCACGTCCGCATCCGCTCCGACCCGCAGCGTGCCCTTACGGCTATCCAGCTTCACGATTTCGGCACCGCGGCGAGTCACAAGATCGATCAGCTTCATCCAATCGATACGCCCCGGCTCAACCAGCGCCTTCACGTACAGCGAGAACGCACATTCCAGCATGAGGATGCCAAACGGCGCGTACTGGAACTCGTGCTCCTTCTCCTCGGCCAGGTGTGGCGCGTGATCGGTCGCCAGGCAGTCGATGGTCCCATCGACCACCCCCGCGATGCACGCGGCAACGTCGGCGGCCGTGCGCAGCGGTGGGTTCATCTTGAAATTCGTGTCGTACGTGCGGCAAGACTCGTCCGTCAGCAGCAAATGATGCGGCGCCACCTCCGCGGTGATCGACAGCCCATCCGCCTTGGCCGCCCGCACGATCTCGACGCTCCAGGCGGTGCTGATGTGCTGCACGTGATAGCGGCAGCCAATCGTGCGGTTCAAAAGCAGATCGCGCGCGATCATCAGCTGTTCGGCCTCCCCCGGAATGCCCGGCAGCCCCAACGCCGTCGCCACCACACCGGCGTTCATGCAGCCGCCCGACAGCGAGTGTTCCTCGCAGTGCTGCATGAGGACGGTGTCGAACATCTTCGCGTACTGCAGCGCCTTGCGCATGACGGCCGCGTCGGCGACGCCCGTGCCATCGTCGGTGAACGCCACCGCCCCGCGCTCGTGCATGCTGCCGATCTCGGCCAGTTCCTTGCCCGCCCGCCCCTTGGTGATGGCGCCGGTCGGGTAGACGTTGCACAGTCCCACCCGCTGCGACTCGCGCAGCACAAACTCGATCGCCGCCTCCGTATCCAACGGCGGCTTCGTGTTCGGCATGCAGCAGACCGTCGTGAATCCCCCCGCGACCGCCGCCAGTGCGCCCGAGGCGATCGTCTCTTCCTCTTCATCCCCCGGCTCGCGGAAGTGAACGTGAATATCGATAAGGCCCGGCGTGACAAACTTGCCCGCCGCGTCGATGGTTCGATCGGCCTTGCCGAGATTCTCCCCGATCGCCGCCACCTTCCCATCTCGCAGCAGCACGTCGGCCTTGCGATTGATGTTCTGCGAGGGGTCGAGGACGGTGCCGTTGGTGATGAGGGTGGTCATGAGTGCGAAGATAAGAGACGCGAAGGCGCGAAGGAGGCGCGAAGAAACGCGAAGGTTAAAGGTAGTTATTGATGACGCGCTTGATGCCGTTCCGCATCATCGGGACGTTGAAGTTCATCAGCAATCCTAACTTAAGCTGCTTTGCTTGCAGGTATGCAATCACTTGGCCTGTATGAGCAGGTACAAAGGTTGCCACCGCCTTTAGCTCAAGTACGAGTCGGCCGGCAATCAGGATGTCAATCCGACCTTCGCCAACCAGCTTCCCTTTGTACACGATACCGATCGGCGCTTCGATTTCGTACGGGATCGAGCGAAGGGTCAACTCATGGGCCATCGACAGCTTATATACGCTCTCCTGCTGTCCCGGACCAACGATCCGATGCACTTCAATCGCCGCCCCGATTACCTGCTGCGCCAGATCCTCAACGTCATCCGGCACGCCAGATGTTCCCCGTTCACGAAAGTCATAAATATTCATAAAGCCCCTTCGCGATCCTTCGCGCCTTCTTCGCGCCTTCGCGTCTCTTCACTCCCAACCTGCGTCGTCAAAAACAACACCGCCATCCGCACCGCTAACCCGTTCGTCACCTGTTTCAGAATCCCACTCTGTGGCCCATCGGCGATGTCGGATTGGATTTCTACGCCGCGGTTCATGGGGCCGGGGTGCATGATGAAGACGTCGGGCTTGCAGCGTTGGAAGCGGTCCCACGTTAGGCCGTACATGCGGGTGAACTCGCGGACGGTGGGGAACTGGCTGGTCTTGATGCGCTCGTTCTGGACGCGCAGCATGTTGATCACGTCGACCTCGCCGATGATCGAATCGAAGTCGTTCGTCACTTTGGCGCCCAGCTTTTCGAACGCCCGCGGGCAGAGCGTGCTGGGGCCGACGAAGATGACTTCGGCGCCGAGCTTGGTCAGGCCCCACAAGTTGGACCGTGCCACCCGGCTGTTGCCGACGTCCCCCACCACCGCCACCTTCAGCCCCGCAATGCGGCCGAAGCGTTCGCGGATCGTGTACAGGTCGAGCAACCCCTGCGTCGGGTGCTCGTGCGCACCGTCGCCCGCGTTGATGACGCTGCAGTTGACCGTGCGCGCCAGCAGCTCGGCCGAGCCGGCGGCGGCGTGGCGGATGACGATCGCGTCGATGCCCATCGCCTCGATCGTGCGGGCGGTGTCGATCAGCGTCTCGCCCTTGCTGATGCTCGAACCGCTGCCACTGAAATCGATGATGTCGGCGCTCAGGCGTTGGGCGGCCAGCGCGAAGCTGGTGCGCGTGCGCGTGCTGTCCTCAAAGAACGCGTTGACGATGACCCGGCCGCGCAGCGCGGGCACCTTCTTCACGCTGCGCGTCGAGACCTCCTTGAAACCGTCGGCGGTATCGAGGATGAAGTTGATTTCGTCGGCGTGCAGGGACTCGAGCGCGAGCAGGTGCTTGCGCGTCCACTTCGGCCGGCCGTGCGAGTCGAGTTGGTTCATAGGGCGTGGCGCGGCTCGACCGTGATCTCGTCGACGCCGTCGTTCTCGGTGAATCGGACACAGACTTTCTGGTCAAACGGCAGCTGCCCGAGGTCGATCCCGGTGTAGTCCGCCTGAATCGGCAGCTCCCGCCCGCCCCGGTCGGCCAGCACCGCCAGGCGAATAACCTTGGGCCGCCCGTAATCGGCCAGCGCGTTCAGCGCCGCCCGGACGGTTCGACCGGTAAACAGCACGTCGTCGACCAGCACCATCGGCACCGCGTCGATCGCGCAATCGATTTGCGTCGGCCTTACGAGCGGCCCGGCGCCGATCTCGGACAGATCATCCCGGTAGAGCGTGATATCCAGCACCCCGCGGCCCAGATCGTGATACCCGCGCGATCGCAACTTCTCAGCAATCCGCGACGCCAGCGTCTCGCCGCGCGTGCGAATGCCGATGATGTTGAGCGGTTGGGTCGACGGGAAGTCGGTTGCGATGGTGGAAACGAGCGAGTCGATCGTCTGCTCGACACTGGCCTTGTCGTATGCCTTGCGCATCGGGGGCAGAAGGTACGGGAAACCGGCGGGGATGACAAACCGGGGCTGGAAGGAAGGCGTAGGAGAAAGAGGTTAGGCGATAGCCGTCCGAGCGAATTGTCTTCTGTAGGACAGGCATTCCTGCCTGTCTCTCAGGGCGTCCGCCTCTCCCCCCGTATTCCTGTCTTCTGTGGCACAGGCATTCTTGCCTGTGTCTCTGCCTCTGCGTTGCGCTTAAACAAATGCAAAAGAGACGCGAAGTCGCGAAGGCGCGAAGCCGGACGCTAAGGAAGACGCGGAAAGTAACGCGAACATGCATTTCGGCGGCGGTCTGGGTAAGGCAAAATGCTAATCCGTGCACCATTGTGCACCATTTTGCACCATCGGGTGATGGCAACGGGGATCCACAACGTCACGTACGTCAGCTATTCAGTTGTCAAAGAACACGCTATCCATCTCTACGCTCGCGCTGCGCGATAGACGTTGAATAGGCGCAACACCCTTCGCGTTTCTTCGCGGCTTCCTTCGCGCCTTCGCGTCTCTTTCTTTTCCCAATCGCGACTAGCGCCGCGAGGCAAACAAGAATGTCCGCGCTACCGAAAACAGAAGACAGGAAGAGACACAGGCAAGAAAGAATGCCTGTGACACAGAAGACGGAAGAGAGAATACGGGGGAGAGAAAGACGGGGGGAGAGACAGGCAGGAATGCCTGTCCTACAGAAGACCAACGCGAGGTCATTCGATGGCGGCATCGGTAGTAGGGCCCGCTTCGATGTCGCTGTCCTGCGTCAGGCGGAAGACGGTGACCTCGGGGCGACACCAGTCGCGGATGCGTTGGCCGTAGCTGAGGCCGCGGTTGACGTAGAGGTGGCGACCGTGGACGGCGTAGTAGCCGTGCGTGTAGTGGCGGAACCGCTTGCCGTACAGCTTGCGACCGACGCGGCTCGTCCCCACCTGTCGGCCGTGCGTGTGGCCGCTCAGCATCCACTGCCAAGGGTACGGCATCAGCTGCATCACGTTGGCAGGATTGTGATTCAAACAGAGTATCGGCAGCGACGAATCGACGCCCTTCCACGCGCGGTCCGGATCGATCTGCTTGCTCCACTCGTCGTCCAGCCCCACGATCGCCAGCGGCCGGGTAACGCCCTCGCGGGTGACGATCGCATGTTCGTTGCGCAGCACGTTCAGGCCGCGATCTTCCAATGCTTTCTCGAGGTAATCGCCTCGCCGTGTGGCTTCCTTCGGCAGCGACTTACCGAACATGCTGTAGTCGTGGTTGCCGAACGTGCAGATGCAGCCGTCCTTCGCCTTCAGGTGCGACAGGATGGTCGCGATGCGCTTGGCGTACGGGTAGCCCCCGGTGATCAGGTCGCCGGTGACGACGACGAGGTCGGGCTCCAGCTCGTTCACCCAGCGGACGTACTGCACGAGGTAGCGCTGCCAGACGACCGGGCTGTAGTGCAGGTCGGACAGCTGCACGATGCGGTACCCGACCATCTTCGGATCGAGGTTTGGGAACGGCATCGACCGGCGATGAAAGTCGACCCACCGGCGGTTGAGCGGCAGCGCGTGAACGCCCGTCAGGCCCATGCGCGACATCGTCCGCCAGATCGCCTTGCGCCAGCCGAGCTGCTTGCGCCACTCGGCGTTCTTCAGGTAATCTTTGACGGTTTCGCTCATAAGCAAGGGGGAAGCGGGATGTGTCTCGTAAGAGGGAAGACGCCAGCCGCTGAAGCGGCGAGCCCGGTGCCGTTAGTCGAGCATCTCTAGCGCAGCGGCGATTTCACCGGCAGCGTGGGAGTCTCCCTTGTCTTGCGCGGCTTGAATGCCGGCGCGATAGCTCCGCTTTGCAGAGTCCAGGTCGCCCATGCTTTCGTAGGCAAGGCCCTGCTGGTGATAGGCGTAGCAGTAGCCCTTATCCAGCTCGATCACGCGACTCAGCATGCTGACCGCCTGCGGCAGGTCGCCGAGCTTTTTGTGTTCGAGCGCCAGGCCGTACAGCAGGAACGTGTCGTTTGGCGAGGCGTTCAACATGCCCTCGAGCTTCGACTTGCGATCGTTGGTTGTGTCGGCCACGCGGGTTGGTCTCCTTCAGCGGCAGTGTAGGTGGTCTAGCTGGCATCGCCAAGGTGGAAACGGCTGCAAACCAGTGGGTGGATTGTTGCCGAGCATGGACGCCCCCGTGCCAAGAGGGGCAGCAGCCGAGCACGAAAACCGGTTGCCTGCCTGCGTCCAGGCTAATCTCGGGATAGAATAGACCATCATGCAATCGACCCGTCGCTCGCACGTCGCGTTCCTGCTGGCCGTGTCGCTCGGCTGTGGCCTGGCGGTCGCGCAGGCGCCGACCACGGTCCCGGCCACCACACAACCCACAACCGATGCCGCCGACCCCACTGCGGCGGCTCAGGCGGCGGCGGTGGCGGCGTTTGTGCCGGAGGGGCCGACGATGACGGTTGATGACCTGTCCGCCGTCTTCCACCTGTCGGCCCAGAACGGCTTCCTGTCGCTCAGCACCGATCTGGAACCGACCGACGGCAGCGTCTTCGTGAAGGTCGACGGCCTCGTGCCCGGTGGCGACGTGAACGTGTCGGCCGCCGACGAGGGGGGTGGCAGCCCGCGGCTGCGCCTGCTGCGCTTCACCACGCCACCCGACTCGTTTCCCAACCCGATCTCGAAGACGACGATTGCCGCGATCAGCAACCGCATCGACTTCAGCCAGGACAGTGAGTTCGGCGGGTGGGTGCGCAGCGTGCACTTCATCCAGCAGATCCCCTTCGATGCCGACGACATCGACGACCCGCCGGTCAAGCTGTACGTGAACCTCAGCAGCACCGTGAGCGACGCCGCCCCCGTAAAGCTTCAGCTGACGGCCGGCTCGTTCGTCGAGTTGCAGCAACGGCACGCGGAAGAGGTGTCGCTTTACCTCGTGCCGATGTTTGCACTGCTGCAGCAGGAAAAGCTCTTCGCGCCCGATCCTACGATCGCTCGCCAAGCGCTGCTCGGTGAGGCGACGGCCGACCCGGATTTGGCCAGGCAGGTAAACGAGTTGATCCAGCGATTGGGCGCCGACGCCCCCGCCGCCCGCAGCGAGGCCTACGCCGCGCTTGAACAACTGGGCGAGCCCGCCGCCAACATCGCGGCGACGGTGGATCGCACGAACCTGTCGGCCGAGCAGAACAGCCTGCTGGACACGCTGCTGGCGGCCCGCCTCGGCGCGTTGCCACAGGACGCGCAGCAACTGGCCCGCCAGCCGATCTTCCTGCTGAACTGCCTGCTGCTGGACGACGCCAAACTCCGTACCGCCGCGTTCGATCGGCTAAAGACGCTGACCGCCCTGCCGTTGGAGTTCGATCCCCAAGCCAACGCTGCCACCAGAAGGGCTCAGGCCCTGAAGGTTCGCACGCAAGTCCACGGCTGGGCCACCACGCGACCCGCGGGCGTTGCCCGGTAAACACGTTGTCATCCCGATGGGAGCGGTAGCGGCCTGAGAGCTTTCAGGTCGCTACCGCTCCCATCGGGATGACATTCGCGCGCCTGCCTTGGTCGCGCGACTTTCTCCTCATCGACGCTCGCGTTCGCTTCGCGCACAATAGCTGCCCATGAGCGTTCAGACGCATTTGCGGAACACCTTCCTCGCCGGCACGTTCGCGGCCGCCCCGGTGGCAGTGACGGTGGCGCTCATCTGGTGGGTGGAATCGACCGTCCGCGAGTTCACGCGCATCAACATCCCGTTCGTCGGCGTGCTGCTTGCCCTCGTCGGCATCTACCTGCTGGGCCTGGCCGTCACCAGCTTCATCGGCAAAGCGCTGCTGAACTTCGCCGACCGAGTGCTGTCGCGCGTGCCGATCTTCAAGACGATCTACCAGGCCTGGAAGCAGATCTCCCTGACCGCAGGCGGGCGCGAGGGCGTGTTCACGAAGGTCGTGCTGGTGCCCGACGAGACCGGCCGCACGTGGGTGATGGGCTTCACGGAAGGCACGCCGATCGCCAACGATCCGGCCCACATCTGCGTCTTCGTCCCCGCCGCCCCGAACCCAATGAACGGCCGGCTGTACTTCGCCCGCGCCAGTGAATGCCGGATGACGGACCTGACGACGGAAGAGGCCTTCAAGCTGCTGCTGTCGGGTGGGAACTACGTGCCCGACGAGATCGGGCTGGCGACGAAGGATGCGCCGGCGGTGAGCTGAGGGAATAACGGACGCTCAGCCGATCTACTTCGCGATTTCTTCGCACCTTCGTGCCTTCGCGTCTCTTCCTTATTTTGATCGCGGCTCCGCCGCATGGCAGACAATAATGTCCGTTCCACCAAGAAGACAAAGACTGAAGAGACACAGGCAAGAATGCCTGTGCCACAGAAGTGCGGCAGAGAGAATACGGGGGGAGAGAAATGCCGGGGGGGGGAGAGACAGGCAGGAATGCCTGTCCTACAGAAGAGGAGGCCCAATCCTAGTGTGGACTGCACTACGGTGCCTACATCAGCGGTTCCAGCTGCCGTTGGCTGTGCGGGTCGAGGGTGTCGAACTGCGGCAGTTCGAAGACGTTGCCATCGGCGTCCTTGATGCGGAAACGGCCGTCGTTCAGGAAGCGGATGTCCTCGCGCTCCTGCACGCGGAAACTCGCGGGGCCGCGGTCGGTGATCACCGACCACTGCTGATGCCCGAACTTCAGGTCGACCGATTCGATGCGCTCGATGCGCGGGATAAAGCTGACCTCGGCCAACGCGCCGCCGATGAACTGCCGCTTGACCGGCTCGACGGCGGACAGGTCCTCGATCATCAGCAGTTCCTTCCCCTCGCTGCTGCGAATGCTGATGTAGTGCTGCGGATTGCTCCAGGGGAACGCCCTGCGGATGCGCACGTCCACTGCATCGTCCTGCCCCGGGCGTTTGAGGATCATCCGACCCTGCGCGTCTCGGTCAAGTTCGAACTCAGCGGGCAGCGTGTTGGCGGTCTCGGACATGCGATCTTTCCTTTGCTGAAGCCGAGTTGTAGGACCACCGCAAGGCCCTGTCCAGGACGCGTTATGACCACTGGGGCCAGTGATGTCGGCGAAACGACTCTGGGTGTTACGGTTTGGTACTCCAAGCCGTGTTCAGGGGAACGTCAGCACGGCTTGGAGTACCAAACCGTAACACCCAGCGCGCTACCGAACGACACCGTCCATAAGCGATCGATCCAATCTCGAATTGCTCAGCAGGCCCCTGCCGATTCCATGCGGAAGTTCTGGCAGCGCAGTTCGACTGCGCGGGCCCGGGCGCGGTCGATCAGCAGGTGCCCAACACCCTGCGAGGCGTGCACCTCGTCAACGCTGAAGCACTCGACGTACGCCTCGACGGCGGCCTTGCCGTCGCCATCGAATACGACGTGATGGCCCGCGTCCTCCACCGGTTGCACGCGGAAGCAGAGCTGGCCAACAGGGTCAGCTCCAATGAAGGCCACCAGCAGGTTCTGCCTCGCCGACAGCCAACCGTCAGCGTCGATGTGCAACGTCTGGCGATAGCCGCCTCGGTCAACCAGTTCCAGCACCTGCGGCCAGTGGGCGTGCCAGTTGTCGACCAGTTCGATGCGCGGCACCAAAGCCGCGGCGGCGTCGCTCACGCCGCCCGTGACGCCACCCGTGCATTGCTGTTGTTCATACGTCATGGAAACCATCCGCAGACATGTTCGGCTCGTCGTTCCGTCGCAAGCCATCACTGATGACAAGACGCACGACGCGCCCAATTGTTTCGCAAATACCGGGCCTTCATGAGAATTGATCAGTCGTGCGGGAAACTGGCCGCTGAAAGCGGCCAGTCCGGCGATGCAGGTGCCCCTTGCATCAGCGAATCGCGACCTGCGCGTTCATTTCTGCCTGCGTCCTGTGCAGCTTCGCGTAGACACCGTCCGGCTTGTCCACCAGTTCCTCGTGCAGGCCCTGCTCGGCGACGCGCCCCTTCTCCAGCACTACTAACCGGTCGGCGGCTTGTAACGTGCTTAACCGATGGGCGATCGCGATCGTCGTGCGACCCTCGACCAGCCGATCGAGCGCCTGCTGAATCTGCTTCTCGGTCTCAGTGTCAACGCTGCTCGTGGCCTCGTCTAGGATGAGGATTCGTGGGTTGTGTAGGATCGCCCGCGCAATGCTGATGCGTTGGCGCTCGCCACCCGACAGGCTCTGCCCGCGCTCGCCGACCATGGTGTCGTAACCATCAGGGAAACCCACTACGAAATCATGCGCGTTGGCCGCCTTGGCCGCTGCGACGATTTGCGCTTCGCCAGCGTCGGGGTTGCCGTAGCGGATGTTGTCGGAGATCGTGCCGTGGAACAGGTACGGCTCCTGCAGCACCATGCCCACCTGCCGGCGGAGCCAGCGCACGTCGTAGTCCCGCAAATCGCGACCATCCAGCAGAATCTGACCATCCGTCGGGTCGTAGAACCGGCTGATCAGGTTCACGAACGTGCTCTTGCCTGCCCCGCTGGGCCCGCACAGGCCGATCATTTCGCGGGGCTCGACGACCATGCTCACCTCGCGCAGCGCCGGGGCCGTCCCTTCATAGCTGAAACTGACCTGCTTGAACTCCACGCGCCCCTCGAGCTTGTCCGGCGACAACGCCCCCTCGCGCGAGTAGATCTCCGGCGGCGTATCCAGCACCTCGAACACGCGCTGCGCACTGGTGGCGGCCCGCGTCACCATGCGGTTGCTGTTGGCCAGTTCCATCACGGGTTGATAGAACTGCCAGACGAGTGCCGTGAACATCACCAGCGTGCCCAAGTCAAAGCCGCGCTGGCCGCTCGTGTTCGTCAATACCAGGTAGCCGCCCACCGCCCAGACGATCAGCGCCCCCAGCCGCATCAGTCCGCTCACCAGCGCCTGCATGCCGGTCCAGACGCCGTGGATCTCCTGTTCCTTGGCGGTGAACTCGTTGCTGCGCCGGTCGAAGCGTTCGATCTCACGGCCCTCGTTGGCGAAGGCCTTCACGACCTTCACGCCCGGCAGCGCGTCGCCCACCACGCCCGTCAACCGACTCCAGTAGGTCCACATGCGGCCGAACATTCGCTGCATCTTCTTGCCGCGGTAGTACGTGATGATTGCCAGCACCGGCACCGGCGCCAGCGTGACGGCCGCCAGCCGCCAGTTCGTCCAGAACATGATCGCCGAGATGAAGAAGATCATCGCCACGTCGCGGATCAGGTTCACGCTGCCGAACACGATGAAGTCCCACAGCCGCTCGGTGTCGTTCGTCACCCGCGTAATCAAACTGCCCGTCCGCCGCTTGGCGAAGTAGCGCAGCGACAGGTCGTGCAGGTGCGCGTAGACCATGTGGCGCAAGTCGCCGGTAATCGTCGTGCCCACGCGCGACAGGATCAGCAACCGCCAGGCGCTGATCGACTCGGTGATGACGATCGCGATCGCCATCAGTCCGCACCAGCGGAGGATGTTCGAATATTCCCGGCCGGCTTCGATGTCGTTCACGATGCGCTTCGTCAGGTACGGCGGCACCACCGCCATCGCCGCCACCACCAGCGTCAGGCTCAGCGCGATCCAGATCTTTGACCGGTACGGCTTGGCCACGTCGATCAACCGCCACAAGATCGCCCGGCTCTGCAGGCAGTTCGGGCAGACGCCCTCGGCGTACGACGGGATCAGCTGGCCGCACTTGGCGCAGTGCTCGTTCTTCTCCGCCTCGCGCTCCACCTGCTCCAGCCATTCGGGGGGCATCTCGTCGGGGCTCTGCTTGCTCGGCAACCGCCGCTCGAGCTTGCGGTGCACCTTGGTCATGCCCCGGCGGTGCGCCTTCGTGTAGCGCAGCTCGGCCAACAGCTTGTCGCCCACGATCACGTTCAACCGGTCGACGCCCATCCCCTCGGCGATCTTGGCCGACTCGATCGTCGCGATGTCGACCGCGCTCGCCGGGGCGCTACCGCTGAAGATCAACAGCTGCCGTTCGGTCAGCACCACGTACTGCTGCTGGTATCGGCCGCGCGCGTCGATGTCGAACTCGCTCCACGCGACGACGGACTGGCCCGTAAGCTGTCCGTTCAGCTGCCCCTTCAGGTTGGCTGGCAGTCCGGATTCCCCCTCGGCGGACACGATCTTAGATGGTGACGACGACGCGCGCGGCGACTGGCTCATGTATTCCCTCGGGTCCATTCTAGGACACCCAGTACGGTTGTCGCCGATCCTTATTCTGTCCGCAATCGTGTAAACTTTTCCCCATGACCCCTGCCAAGCCCGTGGCCCTGGTGACCGGCGGCGCCAAACGCGTCGGCCGGGCGATCGTCGAACGTCTGGCCGCCGAAGGCTTTAACATCGCCTTCACCTACCACGGCAGCACCGCCGCCGCCGCCGAACTGGTCGCCACCCTCACCAATCACGGCACCACCGCCCTCGCTATCCAGTGCGATCTGACCGACCCCGACCCTGCCACCGCCGAGATCGCTACCCGCATTACCGCCCACTTCGCCCGCTTGGATGTGCTCGTCAACAACGCCAGCCTCTACGAGCCCAGCGACCTGAGCCACGCCACCCTCGCCCAGCTCCGCCGCTTCCAAGCCATCCACGTCGAGTCCCCCCTGCTGCTCTGCCAGCGCCTTGCCGCCCTGCTGCGTGCCGGCGACGGGGGTCACATCATCAACATGGTCGACGTGCTCGCCGAGCGTCCCTGGCCGCAATACCTGGCCTACTGCACGACGAAGGCCGCCCTCGTCAACCTCACCCTTGGCCTCGCCCGCGAGCTGGCCCCGCAGGTCACCGTCAACGGCATCGCCCCCGGCGTCGTCGAATGGCCGCCCGGCTATCCCGAAGATGAAAAGCAAAAGTACCTCCAGCGCGTCCCCCTCGCCCGACCCGGCACATCCACCGACGTCGCCGAACTGATCGCCTTCCTCGTGACCCGCGGCACCTACATCACCGGCCAGATCATCCGGCTGGATGGGGGACGGATGCTAACGTGATGATTCTCCGCCCACACGACCCGCAATCGCTCGTAGCTCCTTCTGCAGCCGGTTGTCGGGCAGATGGGACGTGGTCCCGCGATCGATGCGGGCCGCAACGTACTCCCGCAGCATCGCCACCTCGGCGGGCGTCGCGCTGAACTCCAGATGCACCGGCTCGCTTCGCCACTTCCATGCCGATTCGGTCGACCGGATTCGGATCCGATAAATGCCAGGCTTCCGTTCCCCGATCACCACGTGCCGCAACTTCGCCCACGGTGTCGGCGGATGGGTTTGCCAATCATCCGCAAGCGTCAAAAGAGCCGGCGGAAGCGGTTTCCTTAGCCACACGTCGAGCAGATGGGCAATCGCAAATGCACCTACGCCCCCCATTGCGATCCAGAACCACACAAGTGTTCCACTATGCACGGCGAACGCCACGCTAAGGCCCACGATCATCAACGGCACCAGATACGGCATCAGCGACTTCAACGTCGACGGCCCAGTCAAGTCGTCGTGTTGAACGCACCCGTGCAAATTCATCCGAACTTGCGCTAGCCCCGGATGACGAGATTCGCCCCGCGCGAAGAATTGAATCGCTTGGAAGAAGGCATGGAAGACCAGCAGACCCGCCACCCACGTCCAACCCGTGTGCCTGCCATTGAAAATCTGCGGCAAGAAAATAAGCCCACCCCATGCGACCAGCCACCCCACCCGCCCCCTGCTGGCATTGCCGATGCGCTCGTGCGCCCCAACGCCGTGGCCGTAGATCAGGACCACCTCGGCATCCGTCTCCTGCCCGCACTCCGGGCAGTTTCCCGCGATCGGCAACCCGATCAGCGCGTACCCGCACTTGGCGCACACGTCCGTCGCCGGCCGGCCGTCGTCGGTGAAGAGGCGGGGATGTTGAGGGTCGGCGGGAGGCACGTCTGGACCATTGTCGGCCGCCGGGCACGCCAAGACAACGAAAACCGGCGCCCGTCTTTCAACGGGCGCCGGCGGAGGAGGAGGAGGACGCGGTCGACGAACACCGATGGCCGTTACAGCACGCGGATGTCGAGCGTATACGCGCCGGTGCTGCGGCCGACGAGGTCGCCCAGGCCGCTCAGCGGGTCGTAGCCGGTGTTGCCGGTGCTGCTGACGGCGACGTAGTACGTGCCGGCCGTCGCGAACGTGTAGGCGACGTACGGGCTGAGGTGGATCCGCTCGCCGGGCGCGACGCCGTTCTCGTTGGCGGCCAGCTGCCGGCCGCTGCTGTCGAACAGGCGCAGGTAGCTATCGAGCCCGCTGCCGTTGTTGTCAACGTCGAACCCGACCCGCTGGCCGGCGGCGACGGTGATGCGGAACACGTCCACGTCCGTGCCGTCGGCGATGTCCTGGTTGATCTTCATCGTGTTCAGCGGCGCGCCCGTCGCGGTCGACAGCCGGTCGTTGGTGTCGGTCGGCGTCGGGCCCGGCAGGACGCGCACGTCCAGCGTGTAGGCGCCGGTGCTGTTGCCGTTGGTGTCGCCGGTGCCGGTGATCGGGTTGTAGGCCCGGTTGTCCTTGCCGCTGACGGCGACGTAGTACGTGCCGGCGGCGGGGAACGTGTAGGCGAGGTACGGGCTGCGGTGGATCTGCTCGCCGGGCGCGATGCCGTCGTCGTTGGCGGCGATCTGGCGGCCGGTGCTGTCGAACAAACGCATGTAGCTGTCGAGCGGGCTGCCGTTGGTGTCGACGTCGAAGCCGACGCGCTGGCCCTGCTGTACGGTGACGCGGTAGAGGTCGACGTCGGTGCCGTCGGCGGCGATGTTCTGGTTCGTCTTCGTCGTGTTCAGCGGCGCGCCGGTCGCGGTCGACAGCGTGTCGTTCGTGTCGACGATCGCGGGCGTCGTCGGCTCGCCCTGGTAGCGCACCATTAACGCCCCGCCGGGCTGGGCTTCGGGCGGGATGGGCGTACCACTAAAGTTCCCCACCCTGCCCGCTGCCAGGATCCGGCCGTCGGGCTGGACAAGCACGGCACTGTGCTCGCTCTCGGCGATGTTGAGGTAGCCGTCGTACGCGATTTGGGCAAACGAGTCCTCACGTTCACCGGGGTTGGGGTTGAACGAGTTGTCCCCCACGATGCCTGAACTGGTGATGTCGTAGCTGGCGACGAAGAAGGTGGTGATCTCGGAACTCTCCCAGTTTTGAGCACCGAGCGACCCGACGACGTACAGGTTGTTCCCCACGACCATCGCGGAAGTGGGGTTCACATACGGGTTGTCCGATCTCCACCATCCCATCGGCCCTTTTGTAATGTTCGGCGACAGTTCACCCGCGGCACTGTACGTCAGCAGCCGGTAGTTCGTGTCCGCATACTCGCCATCGATATCCCGAAAGGTGTATTCCGAGACCGCCACCACGCGACCGTCGGGCAGGACGAGCAGGTCTTTCAACTGGTCGCGACCGTTCTCGGGTTCAGCAAGATCGTTGGGATAATCGATGCCGATGTTCGTCTGCACATAACCCTGATCGTCAGGGCCGAACGTGCCGTCGATCGCGCCGTTGGCGTTCAGCGCGAACAGGTTGACGTCGTAGTCGCTCCGTCCGCCGATGAACACGGTGCCACCGACGTAGATGCGTCCGTTGCTGGCAACCGCCAGCTCCGGGCTGAAGGAAATGTACGAGCGCGTCCCACCCTCAACCCCCACGCGCGGCAGCGTGGTGGTGGGCGACGAGCTGCCGTCGGTGCCGAACGCGTTGTCCGGCGAGCCGTCGGCGTTGAAGCGGGCGACGTACCCCAGGCCGCTGGCCGTCTCGCCGGTCGCCAGGATCTTGCCACTGCTTAGCACCGCGAAATCGTTGACCGCGCCGGTGCGGTCGCTGGTCGGCCCGGCGTAGGTGACGATGCCGTCGCCGCCGCCGAACGACGTGTCGATCGTGCCGTTGCTGTTGAACCGCGCCAGCGCCAGCGTCGACGCATCACCGCTGCCGGTGCCACCGGCGACGAGGATCTTGCCCCCGCTGATCAGTTCGACATGCTCGGCCACGAACGGCACCGCCACCCGGCCATCACCGCCACCGAACGCGCCGTCGAGCGAGCCGTTGGCGTTGTAGCGGAGCAGGAGCGACCCGTCGCCGATCGCGACGATCTTGCCGTCGCCCTGCAGCGCGATGTCGTTGAACGCCGTCAGCGACGTGTCGCTTGCCACGCCGTCCCCACCCCCAAAGCTCGTGTCGACCGACGACGCCGACAGCAGCCGGCGGTCCTCCAGCCGTTCGATCTGCAACGCCGGGCGTCGCTGCCCCACCGCCTCCCGCAGCGCCGCCGTCGCGGCCCGCTGCATCTTCCGCCGAACGTCCGAGCCGCGCGTGTCCATCGATAGCGACATAATAGTCTTCCCAATTGTTCAGGTTCGTCTGATCACCCGATGGGGACTGGAGCGACCGCTCCCAACGCGGTGCAACGTTCCCACCCACACGACGACCGGCCACCCACCGGCACGCCCGCCCCACCGACCGTAGCGATCTCAGGGAACTCCCGCAACCGCTAAACAAGAGTGAATCGACCCCAGCCACCCCAACCGCCCAATGCGGCCTGTGCCGGCGAGCCCCGCGGCTCTGCTGACGATGCGATGTCGCGCCAAGCACGCCAAGCCGCCAAGCACGCCAAGGATGAAAAGAAGTATGAAGAAGGGATCGACCCCAACCGATGCCACGCCCGTTCCCCGCCCGCGCAGCCGATGACTCCGCCCCCGAAGCTCGCCCGCCCTTCGCGACCACCGACCACGGTTACCGATCGTGATTGAACCGTGCGCCCCGCTGATGTAGGTGCCACAGGTCGCGGTACCGCAGACCTGCCTCTTCCTTCACGGATAACACACCGGCCTGCGATTACGCCGACCCGTGGCCCCCGCCCTCACCCAAACGGCAGCACCACCGCCGTCACGCCCGCCCACGCCCCACCATCGCTCGCCACGATCCCGTTATCCGCCCCCGCCGTCAGCGTGACCGCCCCCGGCACCGGCGGCACCGATTGCGTCACCAGCCCAATCCGCACCGTCGCCGGCCCCTCGAGCGTCGCCCCGCCCGTGCCGATCAGCTGGTCCAACATCGCCCCCGGATCGTTCACGATGATCGCCGCCCCATCGATCGCATCCACGTCGATCGCCCTGCTGAACGTCAACGTCAACACAAGGTCCACCTCGCCGTCGTACACCGCCGAC
>DASYHQ010000044.1 GCA_035998445.1 Tepidisphaeraceae bacterium
GGCTGACGGGGCTCCGGCTTCCTTCTGTGACATGTATTCCTTCCGATTGAGATAAGTTCCTGAGTGGTATTCCCGATGTGCTGTAATATTCGTCACGATCGGACCCTCGCATTAGGCGACGGGGCAATTTTCTAATGCACCTCGTTTATCGGACAGCAGAAGCACGCGATGCACGCCAAACAGTGGGAGATTGGTTCTGGTAGGAAAACGAGAGAGCCCGGCGCGGTGGCAACCGGCCGGGCGAGCGAAGTGCATCATTCCACAAAGACGCGGCCCTTGCAGCACATGGACGCGGATAGAGGAATTAACAGGCGGAATCGTCTGGTGGCATGGGTGGTCCCGGATGCCGGCGGGGGTGGTAGCAATGGGTTGGCGTGGAGGGCGTCGGGCGGTGTGGATGGAGTAGTGCGCTAGCCGATGGCGACGCCACGTCCCGGAGCCATCACGCGCGGCGTTAGCGTGACGGCGGGGACGATCGTGACGGGGGTGCACATGCAGATGTGCGACGACTGCCTGCGGAGGGCGCTGTGGGAGACGCTGGCGGAGCTGGAGGATGGGCGGGCGGCGTGAGGGGAACGATCGTGGGTGGAGGGCCGTCCAGTGCGGGCGGCCCTTTGTCGTTGGTGACCCGCTGATGTCCGAGCAGCCCGTGTCAGGACGCTGTCGGTGGATCCGGCTGGGACGTCGGGCATGATGCACAGCCGGGACGGGTATCCGAACAATACAGGACGCTCCACTTGTTAATCCCGAATATGGTGATAATTTATCGGTCGTAGCGATCTCGCCGGGGGGTCGTGTTCGGGTGGGCAGCAGCAGCATCATTTCAAGGCACAACCAGATGAACATTCGCACGATCCTCGGAATCGGCCGCGCACGGTCCGCGCGCACGCGTCGCCGCAACATCAAGCAGAACATCTTCGAGCTCCAGCCGCTGGAGAAGCGCGTGCTGCTGAGCACGACGACGCTCAACCCGATCGCAGACGCCTTCGTGCAGGACGGCGGCTCGGCCAACGCCAACAACGGCACCTCGGTCGACCTGCTGGCCAAGACCGGTGCCGGCGGCTCCGGCGCCAACCGCCACACCTACCTCCGCTTCGACCTGGCGGCGCTCTCGGCCGTCGACAGCGCGACGCTGCGCCTCTACGGCCACTACTACGACGGGGCGCAAGAGAACGTCCAAGTCCACGCCTACGAGGCCCGCAACAACACTTGGACCGAGCTGGGGATCACGTGGAATCAGATGGCCTCCGTCTCCCCGAAAACGGCAAACGTCGACGAGGGCGAGACGGTCGATAGCGCCGTCGCCCGCTGGTACACGTTCAACGTGACCGGCCTGGTCGCGGCCAAGAAGGCCGCAGGGGACACGTCGGTGAGCCTGGAGGTGCGCGCGCCGAACTGGAGCAACCGCCTGCCCCGGTTCAACAGCCGCGAGGCGACGAGCAACAAGCCCGAGCTCGTCGTCGTCGCTAACGAGCCAGCGGTCCCCACCAACCTTGCGGCCAGCGCCGTCTCGTCGTCGCAGATCGACCTGAGCTGGACCGACGCCTCGTCGAACGAGACCGGCTTCAAGGTCCAGCGCAGCACCAGCAGCTCGTTCCCGGCCGGCAGCGGCACCGTCACGCTCGCCACGACCGCGGCCGGCGCGACGAGCTACAGCGACACGGGGCTGAGCCCGGCGATGACGTACCACTACCGCGTC
>DASYHQ010000045.1 GCA_035998445.1 Tepidisphaeraceae bacterium
CACGCTGAACACGCGCTGGTTGGCGCCGGACATCACGGGCTCGACGAAGTGCAGGCGTAGCGTGTAGTTGCCATTGGCAACGCTGCGGTTGAATCCGAAGTCGGCGCCCCAGCGGCGGTCGTAGTACAGGCGATCGTCCGTCGTATCGGCGACGGCAATCGTATAGCTGCTGCTCGTGCCACCGCTGAATCCCGTGGTGCTGGCATTGTCACCGGCCGCCCAGACCTGCCCCTGCGCATCGGTGTAGGAGGAGCCGCCGGCGTTCACGCGGAACGTCGTCCCGGCGGCCGCGGCGCTGGCGGACATCACCGACAGGTCCTGCGACGCATCGTGAGCCGCGGGGTCGCCGAACGCGTGCACATCGGCACAAAACAACTGGCGGGCCTCCAGGCCTTCGACCACCGGACGTGACGCGCGATCGAGCGCAGCGAACATCGCAGCCTTATGAACAAACATCTGCATTCTCCCGAGGTTGCTAAAACAGAAATGACACCCACGGTTCGGGTGAGGACGACGTGAGACATCCTAGACGTGAGATATCGTACCAGTATCTCCCATCTGGCCAACGGCAAATCGGCGCGCGCAACGGTAGCGTGCGAGCCACCATGTGGTGGCCTTAACGGGCCGGTAGATGCCAAACGGTAGCGCAAAATCGGCGCACCGAACGCGACCGTAGCCGGTGATTTGTCTTGACTCACAGTGGGCGGGGCCTATCCTCTAGACCCTCCTGGTCCCCTTTTACGTGGGTAGTCTATAGCCGAAAATTGGCCGTTACGCCGACCATACCACGTTCGTTAGAATCTCGTCCCTGTCCTCCCCCGGCTCCGCATGGTGCAGAGTTGGGGTACCCCCACAACACGCCGACCGGCAAAGGGGAAGGTGTGTTAAAAAATTCGGAGAATTATTCGTGACCTCACGTACGTCCAAGAAAATCGCGTCTCCCCTGGCTAGCGCCGTCCGCTCCGTCGTCGAGCCGCTCGAGGGGCGTACCCTCTTCGCCGTCAACCTCCCCTTCCAGCTCGACTGGTCACCGTCGGAGACGCGCAGTGGCTTGGCCGGCAACAACGGCGCCGAGACGGGGTTCGAACTGGTGAACGGTCCGGCGTTCAACGCGTCGCTTGTCAACGTCGACAGCGCCAACGGTGACCTGCGCCTCACCTCGACGCCGACCACGCCGTACGACGCGACCAACTCGCTGGTCAACAACCTGGTCAACGAGTTCGACGCCGGCGAGCAGTTTTCGGTCACGACCCGCATTGAGGACCTGACGACCGCGCTGGCGACCTCCGGTCGGCAGGCGGGGCTCTGGTTCGGGCCCGATCAGGACAACTACGTGAAGCTGGTCGTCGTCTCGACCCCCAAGGGCTCGCGCCTGCAGTTCCAGGACGAACGCGCGGTCGGTCCGGTGTCGGTCCACACCGCCACTACCGCCCAGACCTTCACGACGCTCACCGGCACGATCGAGTCGGTCGAGCTGCGCCTCGACGGCACCCGCAACGCCACGACCGGCGTGTCGACGGTCGCCGCGTACTACAAGGTCAACAACGCCCCGACCTTCACGAAGCTGCCCTTGGAATACACCTTCACCGGTGAGCAGGCTGAGCAGTTCTTCAATGAAGAGTCGCGCGCCGGCATCGTCGCGATGCACCGCGCCAGCTCGTCGGCTTATGCGTTTGCGTTCGACCGGTTTGCGATCACAAGCGTTCCGGGCCCCGGCGGTCCTGTCTTGTCTCCGAGCGCCACAGACGCGTACTACAACGAGACCATCAACGACTCCAGCACGTCGGCGCAGACGTTCACGTTCACCAACACTGGCACGACCGCGCTCACGCTCGGCGGCAGCGCCGTCACGCTGAGCGGCCCGAACGCCGGCCTCTTCACGATCGTCAGCAACACGCTGCCCGCCACGCTGGCCGCGGGCCAATCTGGCCAAGTGCAGGTCGCGTTCCGCCCGACCGGTAGCGACAACATCGCCAACCGCGGCTTGAAGACCGCGACGCTGAACGTAGCCAGCGCCACCGACACCGCTTCGGTCAACCTCCGTGCCCTGGCGACCGCGGTCAGCGGTGAGGACGCCGAGCCGTCGCTGCAGCGCGTGCTGGACCTGTACCAGATTCCGATCGTCACCGGCGACACCGATCCGGACGATGCCGAGCTGTACGACGATGAAGAGCCGCTCGCGGCCGTCACCGACGAGGTCGCCGCCTCGCGCCTGGTGAAGGCCGGCGCCGGCCCGGTGACGATCGAGACGCTGGGCGCCTTCGCGGTGCCGGAGAACGTCTCGGTGCGCCTCGGCTACTACCGCTCGGGCAGCCCGCTGGAGCGCACGCAGCTGGGCACCATCAAGGGCGACGACTCGCAGAGCGTCAACGCGACGCTGCAGGGACCGACCTCGTTCGACCCGGGCACCGGTGCGTTCAGCCTGTACGGCACGTTCCCCGGCAACTCGGCATCCGGCACACGCTTCATGAACGCCGACGGTGGTGGCACCGGCCTGGCCGCCGGTGGCTCGCCACGCGACGTCTTCGCTGAGGACCAGCTCAACACGTGGGACCCGGCCTCGCCGCACAAGATCCGCTTCTACCCGCTGAAGGATGCTGGCGGCGCCGTGGTGCCCAACGCGTACGTCTTCGCGATGGAAGAGTACGACCTCGAGTTCGACAGCAACGACTACATCGGCATCATCCGCAACGTCAGCATCGCGCCAGCGGCCCCCGAGATCGGCGTGGTCAACCCCGATCCCGCGCCGTTGGCGAACGTGCTGACGTTCAACAACATCACCAATCGCGACCCGGCCGATGTCAACGCACCCGACAACGTCGTTCACGACGTCGTCACGCTGAAGGTCCACAACACCGGCAGCCAGCCGTTGAACATCAGCACCATCGCCGCGACCGGGCCGTTCCTGGTAAGCCAGCCTGGGCCCGTGACCGTGGCGCCCGGCACGTCGACCGACGTCACCGTGACCTTCACCGGCACCGGTCTCCCCGCCCTGCAGACGGGCGTGCTGACGATCGCCTCCAACGACCCCGACGAGCCGACCAAGACCTTCGACCTGCGCGGCATCACGCAGGACCGCAGCGAGGGCACCAACGAGCGCGACCTGCAGACGATCGTCCAGGCCTTCGGGTTCGGCACCGTCACCGGCACCCCGGGCCAGCTCAACACGCTCGGCCAGCCGACACCGGTCGGCGACGAGATCATCAGCCCCTACTGGACCAGCGCCGACGGTGGCGAGGTCGTCGTCCGCCAGCTGGCGGCGTTCCACACGCAGGGCAACCAGTCGACCATCCGCTGGTTCACCCAGGCCGGCACCGGCGTCGGGCAGGCCGCGGCGCCTGCGCCGTCCAACCTGCGGGCGCTCAACAATTCGGCGTCGGCCACGGGCAACGACATCCTGGTCACCTGGACCGACAACTCGACGACCGAGACCGGCTTCCAGATCGAACGCAGCACCAACGGTGGCGCCTACAGCGTCGTCGGCACCGTTGCGCCCAACGTCACGACCTTCACCCACAGCAACCAGTCGGCCGGCACCACGCACAGCTACCGTGTCAAGGCGATCGCCGGTGACGCCGGTGGCATCGATACCGGTTATTCGAACACGGCATCGAACGGCAGCGTGCTGTCGCACGTCGGGGTAGACGCCCAGTCGTTCTACCCGCGCCGCGCCAATGCCGCGACGGGCTACCAGCCGGTCGCCTATTTCCAGCCCGACGCGCCGTTCGGGTTCCGCTTGGACGAGGAGAACAGCGACGACTCGCTGAACACGCAGGAGAACGACGACACGACCGCCACGCCCCACCGCGTGCGGTTCTACCCTGCCAAGACCGAAGCGGGCGTCGTGATCGCCAACACCTACATTGCCGTCATGGACTTCAACGGCATCAACTACGACTTCAACGACAACATCTACCTGATCAGCAACATCGCCCCGGCCAACGCCGTGGCCGCCCCCACGGCGGCGGCGGCGTACACGGACGCCAGCGGCGCCTTGAACCTCGACTGGGCCGACAACGTCGAGGCCGGCGTCACCGGGTACAACGTCTACCGCTCGACCGACGGCGCGACGTTTGCGCTGTTGAACTCGGCACCGTTGACGGCGTCAGCGTTCGTCGACTCGACCGCGGTCGCCAACACCGCCTACACCTACCGGGTGACGGCGATCGGGCCCAACGGTGAGTCGCTGCCCCGCACGGTCGCCGTCAACGCGACCGGTGGGTACTCGACGTTCGCCGTAGGCACGCTGACGCTGGCCCAACCGGCCACCGGCAGTCTCGCCGAGCTGACCGGCCTGACCTCGGCGGTCGACGTGTTCGCGAACCAGTAACGACTGGTGATCCCCGGCCCCCCTCGGGCCGCGCGGTCATCGGGTTCATCGGATCCTCCTTCACGGGCCCGGCAGGCAACTCCTGTCGGGCCCGTTTTCTTACGCGATGAAATGTCGCGCGTGCGCATGCGAGTCGGCGCGCAACGGGCGGGTGATAAAATTCCGGCCGTATCTGTTGGAAATGTGCCTGGTGCTTCAGTACGTTGCGCGGCACGCACCTCGGTGGCGCACGGGCGGCGACAGTGAGGGACACCTACACTTACCGCATCGGGCCCCGCGCCCGGGAAGGACGTTAGAGCGATGAAACTCCACCACTTGCTTGTCGTTGCCTGCCTGCTGGGCGTCACCAGCGCGTTCGCCGCCACGCCGGCCGAGGACGAGGCGCAGATCAACCGGCTGGCAGCCAAGATGCGCACGACCGCCGAGCAGCACGGCGCCCGCGCCAGCGCCGCCGAGCAGGTCGCCGTAGACGCGGGCACGCGATTGTCTGCGCTGGCCGACGCCAACGCGAAACTCGCGCTGGAGGTCGACCGCCTTCACGCGCAGCTCGCCAAGGCCCCCGGTGCCACACCGTCGAAGGTGTACGTCGTGCCGGCAGGTGGCGACATCGCCGCCGCGCTCGCCAAGGCCAAGCCAGGCGACGCCGTGAACGTCGAGCCCGGCGCGATCACCGCCGGTTTCGTTGTGCCTGAGGGCGTCACGCTCGACCTGACCGGCAGCACCTTCGACGGCAAGGGCGCCAAGGCGATCGGCCTCGTTCGCCTGGCCAAGAACGCGACGATCATCGGTGGCACGATCCGCAATTTCGCGGCTGAGAACGAGCGAAACAAAACGACCGTGATCATCGCCGGTGACAACGCGACCCTGCGGGGCACCACGCTGCAGGACTGGACGGCCGGTTGCCCGATCAGTTGGAACCTCGTCGATCGCCCCAGCTTTATCGACGTGACGATCCGCAACATCGCCGGGTCGGCCTACCTGGGTGGTGGCGGGGGTGACGACGGTGACAAGACCGTCGTCGGCCCGCTGTTCGAGAACTGCACGATCGCCGACTGGAACCAGGGCACCGAAGGTGGCGAGAGCGGCATCGGCGTGAACAAGATCACGCGCACGACCGGTACGACCTTCCGCAACTGCACCTTTGAGGGTGGGCGCGGGCGCGCGATCTGGCTGGACATCAACAACCGCAAGTTCCTTATCGAGGGCAACACGTTCCGCAACCTGAAGCCCGCCAGGCACGTCTGGGACCCGATCGGCGTCTGCATCGAACTGAACCCCGGCGACGGCGGCGTTATCCAGAACAACACCTTCGAGGGCTTCACCAAGGCCGCGACCGTCAGCATCGAGGAATCGTCCGACATCGTCGTGCGCAACAACAAGCAGAACCCCGACGCGTTCGGTGAGGTCCGCAACATGCGGAACCCAAAACGCGATTCGGGAAACCGCACCTACGGTTACTGGGTCACCGAGAACGGCAAACGCGTGCAGAAGTACGTCGAGGTCGAACTGAAGAACGTCCTGTTCGAAAACAACGCGGGCGGAAAGTGGACCCACCTGTCGATCCCCAAAGATTTCGGACCGGATCCCGATGCACTCCTGAAGGCGCAGAACGTCGTCTATCGCAACAACAAGTAGGGAACATCTGGAATTCAAACGGAGCTGTTTGGGCGTGTTCAGTTCAGCTGAGCACGCCGTTTCCGTTCCGCGGGCGCGTCTGCTTTCAAAACGCTTGTAACATTGACGTGCACCTCTACACCCACCTTGTAAGATTGTGAAGGATCGATACAATCTTCACCCCTGTTGGCACCCGCGCAACCCTTGCGCACAATGACTGAGATCACGAGTAAGAAAAAGGAACCATCCATGCCCGCAACCGGACGCATTACGCAGGTCATCGGTTCGACGTTCGACATCGAGTTCCCCGAAGACAAACTGCCGGCCATCTACAACGCGGTGAAGATCGAGGGCAACAACGATGGGCAAGCCATCCGGTTGACCGGCGAGGTCGCCAGCCACTTGGGTGGTGGGCGCGTTCGCGCCGTGGCGCTCGGCAGCACCGACGGCCTCCGCCGTGGCATGGACTGCCTCGACACCGGCGCGCCACTGAGCGTGCCGGTCGGCAAGGAGACGCTCGGCCGCGTGTTCAACCTGCTCGGCGAGCCGATCGACAACCGCGGCCCGGTGAACGCCGAGGCGAGCCGCCCGATCCACCGTGAGCCACCCGAGTTCATGGATCTGACCCCCAAGGCCGAGGTGTTCGAGACCGGCATCAAGGTGATCGACCTGCTCACGCCGTTCCTTCGCGGCGGCAAGGCCGGCCTGTTCGGTGGCGCCGGGCTGGGCAAGACGGTCGTCATCCAGGAACTGATCGCCCGTATCGCCCAGCAGCACGGTGGTTATTCGGTGTTCGCCGGCGTGGGTGAGCGCACGCGTGAAGGCACCGACCTGTGGCTGGAAATGCAGGAGGCCGAGATCGGCAGCACCGGCAAGCACGTGATCGACCAGACCGTGATGGTCTTCGGCCAGATGAACGAGCCGCCGGGTGCGCGTCTCCGCGTCGCGCTGTCGGCCCTCACCATGGCCGAGTACTTCCGCGACGAGAGCGGCGCCGACACGCTGCTGTTCATCGACAACATCTTCCGCTTCACGCAGGCCGGTTCGGAAGTGTCGGCGTTGCTGGGCCGCATGCCGTCAGCCGTGGGTTATCAGCCGACGCTGGCGACGGAGATGGGCGAGCTGCAGGAACGCATCACGTCGACCAAGCATGGCGCCATCACGAGCGTGCAGGCCGTTTACGTGCCCGCCGACGACCCGACCGACCCCGCCCCGGCCAACGCGTTCGCCCACTTGGACGCGTTCATCTACCTGGAGCGTTCGATCGCGTCGAAGGGCATCTACCCCGCCGTCGACCCGCTGGCGTCCGCCAGCCGTGCGTTGTCGGCCGACATCGTGGGTGAGGACCATGCCCGCATCGCCCGCAAGGTGCAGACGATGCTGCAGCGCTACCGCGATCTGCAGGACATCATCGCCATTCTGGGCGTCGACGAACTGAGCGAAGAGGACAAGCTGATCGTCAGCCGCGCCCGCAAGCTGGAGCGCTTCTTCAGCCAGCCATTCATCGTCGCCGAGCAGTTCACCGGCAAGAAGGGCATCTACGTGAAGCTCGCCGACACCCTGCGCAGCTTCGAGGAGATCATCAGCGGCGCCGCCGACGATCTGCCGGAACAGGCCTTCCTGTACGTCGGCAGCATCGACGACGTGCGGTCCCGTGCCGCGGAGATGGCGAAGTAACGCTGACCGCTATAAAGCGACAGAATCGGCGGGCGTTCCTGACCAAGGGACGCCCGCTTTTTTATTGCCTTGTTCCCACGTCGCGCAAAACCAAGCCATCGGCTAGCGCATTGACGCCCTTTCTCATTGGCGGGTATGTTCAGCGCCCGTTCCATTCCGACCTGATCCGCATTCGTGAGTCCGGGGAGCCTTCCATGACATATCGGCCGACGTCGAACCGCGCCCGCGCGCTTGTGGTGGTGGAAGGGCTGGAGTCGCGTCAACTGCTCGCGGGCGACCTGCCCGTGTCGCTGCACGTGAACGCCGGCGGACCGGTGGTCGCGGATTCCGTTGCCCGCACGTTCGCCGCCGATGTCGGGTTCACCGGTGGCACCGTCGGCACGCAGGCCGCCACCGATGCCCAGGGCTTGCCCGCCGATGTGACCTACAACAGCTTCCGCGCCGGCACGAGCTTCAGCTTTTCGCACGCGCTTGCCGACGGCAACTACGCGATGTTCCTCCAGTTCGCCGACGCGGCGGTCACCGCCAGTGGCAACCGGTTCTCGGTCGTCGCCGAAGGCAAGCAGATCCTGACCGACTTCGACCCACAGGCCGACGGCGTCGGCGTCGCGGCCGCGCGGGCGTTCGATGTGACGGTGGCGGGTGGCGCGGTCGACCTGCAGTTCAACTGCACGGTGGGCCACGCCGTCATCAGTGGCATCGTGCTGGTGCCAACGGACATCCCGGTGGAAGCGCAGCCGTATTCTTGGGCCGGGTTTGACGACGTGGGCCGCCAGGTGCAGTCGGCCAACACGTTGCGCAATATCGGCTCCCTCATCTTCCTCCATCGCAACGAGAACAGAAACAATTATCCTGCGATGCTGTCCGACTTGGTGGACGGGTCCACGTATCCGGCGATGTTCGCGAGCATGCGCACGGACACCCTACTGCCGCGGGGGGAACTGTCGACGCTTGAGGTGCAGGCATGGGCGGCGGTGCGTCAGGACTATATCTACATTCCGGGTCCTCGGCTCGACACCCCTGATCGCGTCGCCGCCTATGAGAACCCGGCTCGCGTCGCCGGTGACATCAGTGTGCTGTTCAGCGACGGGCACGTCGAACTTTTGGCCCGCGCTGACGCAGCGGCCCGGATTGGGTTCGACCTGAACGTGCCGCCCACCGGTGGTGCGCCCTTTCGCACTACACTGCGGCCCGATCCGCATTATCAGCAGAACGTCGCCAATCTGAACCAGATTGGCCGTTCGCTGCTGACGTTCGCCAACCAGAACCGTCAAACGTACCCGCTCACCGCTGGCCTGCTCGTCCATACCGGCGCGACCGCAGCGACGTTCCATGACCCTCGCGGCGAGACCCCGGCCCCACCGGCCGGCATGACGACGGACGAGACCCGCGCGTACATCGACGCCTCGACCGACTACCGTTTTCTCGCCGGCGGGCTGAGCGCGGGCCAAAGCAGCAACATGGTGTTGGCCTATGAAGATCCGGCTCGGTTCACCGACGGCATCTATAGCCTGTTCGCCAATGGTCGATCCGAGTTCCGCGAGCACCGGTGGGCAATGGAGACGCTGCGCCGTTCCGCGCTGCGCTACGAGGGCGGCGTCACCACAACCCGTCCACTGGCCGAGATCGCGGGCGTCAGCAAGACGATGACCGCCGGTGAAACCATTCGCCTTGCCGGCGCGGGCGTTCCCGTACGGGTGGCCCGGGCGGGCTCAGAGGTGCCGATCGTGGCCTACTCCTGGGACTTCGATTACGACGGTGCCACCTTTACGGCCGACGCGTCCGAGCAGGCCATCGCGTTCACGCCGCAGGCGATTGCGGGCAAGCCGGAACGAACCATTGCACTGCAAGTCACCGATGCGCAGGGCCGCAGTGGGATCCGGTCGATCAGCGTGACGGTCAACGATCCACCGCCCCCACCCCCGTCGCCGACCGTGGTTTTACAGGCTGAGACGGCCACGTTGTCCGGTGGCACGGCTCGGCAGAGTCAGCACGTCGGCTTCACCGGCGACAGTTATGCCGACTTCGCAGGCAGCGGGTCGGCCATCCAGTGGGCGGTGGATCGCACCGATGGTGAGACAACCACGCTCACCTTCCGTTACGCCAATGGCGACACGAAGAATCGGCCGCTCACGATTGTCGTGAACGGGGTGAGCGTAGGGTCGGTCGCTTGCGTGCCGACAGGGTCGTGGACGGCTTGGAAGATGGTGCCGATTGTCGCCAACCTTACCGCCGGCACCAATACGATTCGCGCCGTCGCGGGCGCCGCGGCGGGCGCCAACGTGGACGCGCTGACGATCGCGGTCGGCGACACGCCTCCGCCACCCACGGAGACGTCAGTCGTAAACCTTCAGGCCGAGACGGCAACATTGGCCGGCGGCACGAGCATCGCGACCCTTCACGCCGGCCATACCGGCGCCGGGTATGCAGACTTTGGCGGCAATGGCTCGTCGGCCCGGTTCTCGGTCACGCGCTCGGCCGCGGGAGCGGCACGTCTTGACGTACGCTACGCCAATGGTGGCTCGGCCAACCGGCCGCTGGCGGTGACGGTGAACGGCGTCGTGGTCGGCACCATCACCTGCGCGCCTACCGGGGCATGGACAACGTGGAAGACCGTGTCCATCAACACCTCACTTGCCGCGGGTGGGAACGCGATCGTGCTTACCGCTACGACCACCGCCGGTGGCAGCAACATCGACTCGCTGACGATCGTTGCGGTTGACCCGGCCACCCCGCTGCCAGCATCGCCTGTGACGATTCAGGCCGAGATGGCCACACTTGGTGGGGGCACGTTCAAGTCCAGTACCAACGGTGGTTACAACGGCACCGGCTACGCCGACTTCACCGGGGCCAACTCGTACGTGCAGTTCGACGTCCACCGTACGGCCGCCGGCGACGCGACGCTCGCGGTGCGGTACGCGAATGGCTCGACAGTGACGCGGTCGGTTCGGGTTACGGTGAACAACGCGGTAGTCGGCACGCTCCCCCTTGGCCCCACCGGGTCGTGGACCCACTGGGCCACGGCCTCGCTGACGACGGCTTTGCGAGAGGGAAACAACATCGTGCGCGTCACGGCCATCAATGACGGACCCAACCTCGATGGATTGACCATCGCTTGAACCGGTGCACGTACCGAAGCGAGCGCAGTGACTGGCCGCTTTCGGGAAACCTTCTATTTCGCCCAATTGGAATTTGCCCCCATCTTAGATCGCGCCGTCATATTTCTATTGTGCCGTCACATTTCGCAGCCCGAACCTGCCGGAAACGCCGTAAGCTAGGATGAGGTCGGTCAGGCTTCTTGACACTGCAGAAACCGCGGGGAAATAAGGATTTTGACCGTGCATAGATTCGGATTGATCGGTATGTTCTGCGTCTCCTAGGGTGTCACCGTTGCAGTGGTGATAGGACGGTTGGGGACTTGGCGAAGCGACCAGGTATCTGTGCGTTTGCCGAGTATCAAGTCTGACGAGGTTTTGTGATCACACGGTCTAACGTTCGTTTGGGGCTTCGCGCCCCGGTTGTCTTCGAACAGATCGAACCCCGCCTGCTTATGAGCGGCGTCGTGCAGGGTGGCGCGTTGGCGACGCCCGAGCTGACGCCCCATACGCTGGCGGACGAATCGGTGGCGTTGTCGCCAGGCATGGCGGCGGCGACGGCGTCCCGCACGACCAACGCCACTGCCACCACCACCACGCTCAAGCCACTGTCGGCGGCGCCGCAGCTCAGCAGCCTCGCGTCGGCGGCGAAGAAGCTCTACCTGAACTTCGTCGGTGGCGAGATCCCACCCGAGTGGTGGTCGTCGGCGTCGCACACGCCGGCGTACGACCAGGACGCCGACGCGACCACCTTCAACGACAGCGAGCTCGCCTCCATCACCGAGATCTGGAAGCGCGTGGCCGACAAGTACGCGCCCTTCAACGTCGACGTCACCACGGTCGACCCCGGCAACCGCAACGACAACCAGACCTTCAGCGTGATGATCGGTGGCGACGGCGCCTGGTACAACCCCGCGTACGGCGGCGTCGCGATGATCGGCGGCTTCAGCAACGAGTATTCCAACACCGCCTTCGTCTTCGCGGCCCAGGCCCCCTACTACACGAGCTTCCTCGGCAACATCATCACCCACGAGTCGGCCCACGGGTTCGGGCTGGACCATCAGGCCAACCTCTCGCTGCCGCCCGATGATTACTGGCACGAGTACAACCAGGGTGGCTACGACCCCACGACCGGGCAGACGGTCGGCCCGATCCTGGGCGATTCCAATACAACGCTCGCCGGCTGGTGGAACGGACCCAGCTCGCAGAACGCCGACGGCAGCGTCGTGATGCAGAACGACTTGACGATCCTCGGCACCACGCTCGGCTATCGTCCCGACGATGCCGGCAACGCGATCGCCAGCGCCACGCCGCTTGGCGAGGTGAGCAGCGCGGTGCTCGTGCGCGGCACGATCGAGACGACCACCGACACCGACGTCCGCTCGTTCACCACGCGCGGCGGGTCGATCTCGCTGAACGTCAACCTGAACGCCGAGTTCGCCAGCATGCTCTCGCCGCTCGTCGAACTGCGCAACGCCAGTGGCGCGCTCGTCGCCACGGCACAGGACAACGGTTCGTATCAATCGCTATCGGCGACGATCCCGTCGGGCACGTACTACCTCGTGGTCAAGGGCAGCGGCTGGGTGACCGTGGACGGCCCCAACACGCTCGACCAGTACGCCGACATCGGCACGTATACGATCGACGGCGGCATCGTCGGTGGCGTCGAACCGGCCGACACCGACCCCGACGACACGATCGCCGAGTCCAGCGCCCGCACCGACCGCCAGAAAAACATCGGTAGCAACGTCGACCTCGAATTGAACCCCGCCACCGACGTCGACATGATCGGCTTCAAGGTGACCGCCGGCCAGCGCGTCGCGTTCGACGTCGACTCGCGCAGCGGTTCGAACATCGACACGCACCTGCGCCTGTTCACCGCCAACGGCGTCGAACTGGCGAGCAACGACAACGGTCGGGAAGCCGGCGAGACGGCGTCGGGCTTCTCGTACCTCGAGCACACGTTCAGCACCGCCGGCACGTACTACGTGGGCCTGTCGCTGTCGCCCAACCGCAGCTACGACCCGAACGCGGGCACCGGTGACGTGCCGGCCACCGGCGCGACCGGGCTCTATCGCTTGCGGCTGGTGAACGTCGCCGTCACCACACCTCCTCCTCCGCCGCCACCACCGCCGCCCACGCCGACACCGACCGGTGCGGTGACGGAGCGCACGAACGCGACGAGCACCGCGATCAAGATGGGTGACGGTCGCGTGTTTAGTGCCGCAAGCGGCTTCACGGGTGGCACCGAGTCGTCGTACGGTTACGAGGTTGCCAACACGACCGACGACACGCTCTACACGACCCGTCGCTGGGGCAAGGATTTCGGCTTTGCGCGCAGCGTTCCCAACGGCACGTACAACGTGACGCTGTACTTCGCCGAACCGGTCTACAGCGGCAACGGCAAGCGCGTGTTCGATGTGTTCGCCGAGAACGGCAAGGTGCTGGCCGACTTCGACCTGCACGCCGTCGGTGGCGCCAAGAGCGCGATCGCGCGCACGATTCCCGTGACCGTCACGGACGGCCAACTGAACTTGCGATTCCTGGCCAAGGCCGACAATGCGATCGTCAGTGCGGTGATGATCGCGCCGCAGCTGGAGGCCGAGGTCGCCACGAGGGTCGGTCCGAGTTTCAGCACGCAGCACGCCGGCTTCACCGGCACCGGTTTCGCCGATTTCAATGCCGCCAGTGGCGAGTACGTGCAGTTCACCGTCAGCGCCGCCACCAGCGGCAAGTACCTGCTGACCTTCCGCTACGCCAACGGCGGCACGACCAACCGCCCGCTGGAACTACGCGTGAACAACACGGTCACGGGTTCCTCAATCCCGTTTGCCCCGACCGGCGGATGGACGACGTGGAAGGACGTGACCGTCGCCGTCGATCTGCTGGCCGGCAGCAACACGGTACGCCTGACGAGCATCGGCAGCGGTGGTGGTAACCTGGATTCGTTGGTGGTGACGTAGAGGCTCCAGCCCGCCCTGAGGGCGCGGCGCGGTCTGACGGATCGCGCGCTGGCGAAACCCATGTCATCCCGATGGGAGCCTAAGGCGACCTGAGGGATCTCCCACGGGCTTCAATCGTTCGTCATTCGAGATCTCCCAGGTCGGCAAGCCTCCCATCGGGATGACAGACACTTCCTTATCTCTCCCGCGCCGCCACAACGCTCACCGTACTCACCGAAAGCTCACCTCCATCGCGTGATCGCCAGTATCGCACCGCGATCGGCGCGATCAGCAGCAGGTTCAGCACCACCAGCGCCGCGATCAGTTGCATCATGGAAACCCAGTCCCCGCGTAGGCTGCCGCCAGCGGCGCCGAGGATCGTGTAGAACCCGACGCTGCCGGTGTTGCCCAGCAGCGTGCCGATCGCGACGTCGCGTGGGCGCAATCGCATGATGCCGAACGCGACATTGAATGGCCCGAACGGCGTGAAGTGCGCCAGCCGCGTCGCCATTACCAGGGGTATGCCAGTAGAGCCCAACCGGCGTTGCACGTGGCGTAACTTCGCCAGGACGGGCGCGATCTTCTTCATCGACATGCCGCGGATCATCCACTCGCTGGCCGCGGTGGTGATGTACGCCGCGATCGCGTTGCCGATCTGGCAGAGCAGCGTCGCCTGCAACGGCCCGAAGACGAACCCCGCCACCCCCTGCAACGGCCACAGCGGCAGCATCGTGCAGCCGACAAACGCGTACCCAATCAAAAACAGCAACGGCGCCGCCGTCGGATACTCCGCCAGCAGGTTCGCGATGCGCTGTTGATCCGTGATCGCGCGGCCGAACGGCGTTAGCAGCAACAGCCATCCCAATCCTGCCAGCGCCAGCAGGAGGACGACGAAACGAAGCAGTTTTTGTTTGGGGGAGACGCCCGGTATCACGCCGCGCATCGTACGCGGACCGACGCCCGCAATCGACCCGCTTTCTGCATCCCCGGCATTACTGGACTGGCCGCTTTAGCGGCCAGTGCTTTCGCCACTTTCCCACGCCATCTAGTTCACGATGAGTTAGTTCCCCTACCGGTTCGCAAACATCACGTTGCGCATGCCGATCCAGTAGGTCCAGAACAGATAGCTTGCCGTCGCGATGACTTCAGCGCTCAGCAAGTACAGGTACGCGACGCTCAGCTGAAACCCACCGATCTCCATCACGGTCGGCCGCATCCAGATGAACGACGCCGTGGTGATCGCGAACAGCATCGCCACGGGCAGGTAGTGCGCGTAGTGGAAGTCGAGGCACCTGCGCACCGTGTCCAACGGGAGGCGCAGCCCGCGATAGGTGGCCTCCCAGTGCGTCAGTCGCGCCGCAAGGTTGGTGATGAGCGCAAGTGAACCGACGCTGCAGAGAAAGCCACCGAGGAAGACCGCGTAGTGCTTTGGCGTACCGAAGCGCTCGCCGGAAACGATCAGCCAGTACCCGACGGCGGTGAAGCCGAACAGCAGCGACGCGATGATGGCGTGCGCGCGACCGAAGGTTCTGGCCTCGCCACGGCCACCGCGAACGCTGAGGTGCCGGAAGAACGCCGTCGGCCGGAGCAGCAGCGCGAGCGTGGTCGCGACGAACGCCGCAGGCCGACCTTTTGATGGCGATTGTTCCCACCGCGACAACTGACGGCCGTCGTTCACGCTGTCGCCGATCGGGCCACCGCATTCCGGACAGCGGCCGTCGTCGGGCAGGCCGTTCAGCGTGTAGCCACAGTGCTCGCAGAGCAGATCGGTGGGAGCGGGAACAGCGGGGGCAACTCGCGCCATGGTGATCGATCTTATGCGGACTGAACGGTCTAAGTCTCGCCGATTGTGTAGCCGCGACGCTTCACGCGCTCGGATGAACCCACGTCGGCGCCGCGCCGTCCCACACTTCCTGCTTCCAGATCGTCACTTCGGCCTTCAGCGTGTCGATGACGAACCGGCACGCCGCGAACGAGTCGGCCCGGTGCGGCGTGCTGACGGCGATCAGCACGCTCGGCTGCCCCACCGCCACCCGGCCCGTGCGGTGCAAAATCGCCACCTTCAGCACCGGCCACTGCTGACGCGCCCGTTGCGCGATGTCGCGCATCTGTTCGATCGCCATCGCCGCGTAGGCATCGTAATCCAATGCGATCAAATCCTGACCCGCGGCGTTCCGGTCGGATCGCGTTGTGCCGAGAAACACGTCAATCGCACCCGCGGCCGCGTCGGTGACGAACGCGATGGCGGCGGCGGTGTCGAGGGGATCGGAGGAGAGCTGGATCAGGTCGTGCATTGTTGTCCCTCACCCGCCGCTCACGGGTGGGATGGCGGCCAGTTCGTCGCCGTCCTTCAGCACCTCGGCGGGACCGGCGTAGGTGCGGTTGACGGCGTAGCCGGTGTGCGGCAAGTGCTCGGCCAATGCCGGCAACCGCTCGCCCAGCGCTACTGCGGCCGTGTGAACCGTCGCGCCGTCGGGCAGGTCCAACGTCAACTCCGGTGTGCCCGCAGCGTCGCGGAGGATGGCGAACAGTTTGACGTTGATCTGCATGCGTCTTCCCATCGAGTCGTGAAATCAACGTGCTACTGCCCGCGCAATTGGTCTTCACCCCACGAGCGCGGCATCCACTTCGGGTCCTCATCCGGCGGTATCCAGGTCGTCGAGACCATCATCGGCATGACCACTTCAAAGCCGGCCTTGGCGCGGTTGCGGTCGGGCAGGAAGGCCAGCACCAGCACGCCCACGAACCCCAGCAGGCCCAGCGCACCCACGCGGCCATGGTAACCCTTCGAGCGCGCCCGGCGGACGCAGCCGACCGTCAGCACGGGGACGCCGGCGAGGATCATCACCAATCCCAGCCAGAACGGCGCGATGTCCGGCCGACCGACCATCGCCATGATGAACGCGCCAGCAGACTGGGCAAGCAGGCCGCTGTGGATGCAGTCGGTGCCGCGCCGCCGCGCGATCACCTGCGGCGTCTCCTCACCCACGTAATCTCGATCTTTCCAGAACATGGTGGAAGTACCACCCAAGAGGAAGTCGTTCGATCCCCTCTCCCGGTACGCCGGGGGGAGGGTAAGGGAGGGGGTCTTACTTGCGTTGGGAAGCAAAGAGCCCCCACCCCTGCCCTCCCCCGGCGTACCGGGAGAGGGGGTTAAATTTCAGCCGGCCATCTCGCCACCGTAGCCGACGACCGCGATCTTGTAGCGGTCGGCCAGTTCCAGAACTTTAGGCCGCTCGAGCATCACAGTCTTCCCCGGTTCCAGCACCACGCACCCCGCTTTGGCAGCGGCGAGCTTCTCGATCGTGGTTGTGCCGATCGTCGGCACGTCGACGCGCAAATCGGCGTTGGTGTTGCTGACCTTGATCAGCGTCCACCCGCCCGACGGGCACAACTGCCCCGCCCGCTCGATCATCGCGTTGGTGCCCTCGGTCGCCTCGACGGCCAGCACGTCGCGATCCTTCAGCGCGATGCACTGGCCGATGTCCATCCGGCTGATCGCAACCGCCCGCTCGTACCCATGGCGAATGTCGGTCCACTGGGCGTCGGTCGGCTGCCGCTTGCCCATGACGCCGGGCGTCGACAGTTGGTCGGCGGTGTAGGTGGTTTGGTCGATCAATTGAATTCCGTTCTGCGCGAGCTCAGCCGTGATGGAATCGATCCAGGTCTGCGGGCGCTTGTCGTGGCGAAAGATGCGCCACAGCATCTTGGCCGTCAGCCAGTCCGGCACGTAGCGGACGAGGTTCCAGTTGTCGTACGCCTTACCCTTGGCCACGCGGCCGACCAGGATCGCCTCGGTGCACCCGTGCTGCCGTAGCAGGCGGATCCACTGCCCCATGCGCAGCAGCCCGACCCACCCAAATACGTCAACCTCGTTGGCCAGCGATGCCCACGCGTGCCCGGCAAACCCCGCGCACACCACCCGCCTGCCCGCCGCCCGCGCACCGCGCGCGATCAGCACGGGGAAGATGCCCTCACCAGCGATGATGCCCAGCGGCGCGCTCATAAGCTGGCAGTATAAGTGGATGCGACGCGCGCCCCAAGGTGCGGCGGCGGGATTTCAACCGTCGCATGGGCGAGACGCCTATCCCACGGCCAGTGCGAGCTCATCTGATGGTGAAAAAGCTCTGTTTACAGGTTGTTCGCACCGCCGCACCGCGTTAGTGTCGCTCGGCTGACTCCTGGCAATGCTGGCTTGCAAAAACGGATAATCAAACATGCGCGAAAATCGTCGTAACAACGCGGGTGAACGTTCTATCTCGGCCGTGGAACCGCTCGAACGTCGGCAGCTGCTCAGCGTGTCGTTTGCCCCTCCAGCCAGCACACCAGTAGGCAGCGGCGCCAGTGCCGTAGCCACGGCCGACCTCAACGGTGACGGGATCGCAGATCTCGTTACCGCCAACCGCACCGCGAGCACCGTCAGCGTGCTGCTGGGCGACGGTGCCGGTGGCCTCGGCCTGCGGGCCGACTATCCGGTCAGCCAGCCGCCAACCGCATTAGCACTTGCGGACGTGAACGGCGACGAGCTGCCCGACATCGTCACCGGCAGCGAAACCGGCGTTGCGACGGTCCAGCTGAACCTCGGTGATGGCACCTTCGCCGCCGGCGCCGACTTTGAGGCCGGTGGCGCCGTGCGCAGCTTGGCCGTGCAGAACGTCACCGGCGACGGTGGCGCAGACATCGTTGCGACCATCGGCGGCACGGGTGGCTTCAGCACGCTCGCCGGCAATGGTGACGGCACCTTCGACGCCTTCGACTTCACGGCCGTGCCGGGCAACGCGATCGGGCTGGCGCTGGGCGACGTCGACGGCAACGGGTCGGTCGACTTCGTCACGGTGGATGCGGACGCCAACACCGTCACGGTCACCCGCCGCATTGCCGGCGTGACCGAGCCGGCGCAGCAGTCGTACGCCGTCGGCCGATCCCCCACCGCCGTCACCCTGGCCGACCTGAACGCCGACGGCGCACTCGACCTGATCGTCAGTTCCAGCGTCGACGGTGAGATCGCCGTGCTGTTGAACACCGTTATCGGCGGCGCGTTTGCGCCGAAGGTCGACTACCGCGCCGCAGGCGTCAGCAACGATCTATTGACCGGTGACGTCGACGGCGACGGTTTCACCGACGTCGTCGCCACCGCCACCACCGCCGACGGGCTGCTCGTATTGCAGGGCAACGGCGCCGGCAGCCTAGTTGGCCTGCAGGGCCTCAGCGCCGGCGGCGAGTTCACCGGCGTCGCGCTGGCGGACGTGAATGCCGATGGCAAGCCCGACCTGTTGGCGACCGACGCCGCCGGCACATCGGTCAACACGTTCGTCAACACGTCCACGCCCGGCCTCTTGCCCACTGCCGACCTCGTCACGGCATTTCGTCGCGTATCACTGCCGGCCCTCTTCGTGCCCGGCGATCGCGGGTCGGCGTTGATTTCGGTGAGCAACGCCAGCGACGTTCAGGCGACCGGTCGCGTCACCGTCAACCTGTACGCGTCCGCCGACGCCGTGCTGGACGAGAACGACGTGCTGCTGAACACCGGCACGGCCCTCACCGACCGCGCCATCAACCTGCGCGGCGGGCGCACGACGACGCTCCGCGCCTCGTTCGTGGCCGACGACACGATCCCCGCCGGGCCCGTCTACCTGCTGGCCAATGTCAACACGACCGACATTCCCGAGGGCAGCGTCGCCAACAACACCGTGGCCAGCGACACCACCTACGAACTTACGCAACAGTTCGGCCGACTGGGCAACCGCACGCTTCGCCAGACGCGCACCGACGCCGACGGCACCGAGATCACGTTCTCACTGTCGGGCCCGGGCACCGGCACCGTCACGACGGGCGCCAACGACGCGCTGAACGTGACGCTCGATGGCACCACGAGTCGCACGACGCTCATCATCACACCGCGCGGCCGCAGTGGCGACGGCGTCGCGACCGTGGGTGGCATCGTCAGCCAGAGCACGATGCGCGCCATCAACGCCAGCCGCGCAACGATCACCGACGGCGTGACGATCACCAGCGCCGACACGGCGACCCCCGTCACGCTCACGCTCGGCACGCTCGCCGGTGGGTCGATCACGTCCGACCAGCCGATCCGGTCGTTATCGCTGGCGGAATGGACCGACGGCAACGCGCTGTCCGGCAGCGACGAAGTGCTGACCGCGCCCTATGCCAGCACGATCAACGCGCGCGGCGCGTTCGCCGGCGCCGTGACGTTCAGTGGCGCTGGCAGCCCCGCGGGCCAGGCGTTGCGCAGTGCCACGATTCGCGGCGACCTGGCCGGCGTGCCCTGGACCATCGGGGGCAACGTCAGCACGATCACCGTCGCCGGCAGCGTGCTGCCCGGATGGAGCGGCAACATCGCCGGCTCGCTGCGCTCGATGAACGTGCGCGGCGACTTCTCGGGCGACCTGGCGACCGCGTCGTCGCTCACGGCGTTCATCGTGCGCGGCAGCGTCGCGGGCAGCACCGTGCTGGCCGGCGCCAGCCTTGGCGCCGACAACTCGTTGGGCGGTGGTGACGACACCTACACCGCTGCCACCATCCGCGTGATCTCGATCACCGGTTCGGTCACCACCTCGGTCTTCGCTGCGGGCATCAACCCCGTGAACGACGTCCTGCTGGACGGCGACGACGCGCTGCTTGCCGGTGGCCGGATCTCGATCGTCTCGGTGCGCGGCCCCGTGGACGCCAGCAGTCGCTTCGTCGCCGAAACGCTGCCGCGCCGGGCCACCTTGGGCGGCACATCGGTGCTGCCCGCCGACGACGTCCGCTTCTCGCTGACGCCGATCGTGTGATAGGTATTGGCCGTGGCATGGGCGTCTCGCCCATGCCTGCAATGGGGCCTGAAGATCAGATCTACGGCAGTTGATCCGTCGAAGCGATCTTGCAGCAATAGGATCTAGCGAAGAATCGGCATGCATGGGCGAGACGCGGCCTTGTTGAAAAAATTCCTTGTTGAACGCCAAGACGCCAAGGACGCCAAGATAGGAAAGAAGAGAGAAGAGGATCTTCTTGGCGTTTCTTCGCTTGGCGGTCTTGGCGGTCTTGGCGTCTTGGCGCGTTCACCCCGCTTGTCAACAGAGCCGCGAGACGCCCATGCCACGGCAAGTGCACGACTGCCGTTTCGTGATCCCCTGCCCGTACATTTACCCCTTCTTTCCGGGTAAACTGGTGGCGACAGTAGCCTCCACCCATGAACATCGTCCTCAACCCCATCGGCTCGCACGGCGACGTGCACCCGTTCGTCGGCATTGGCCTCGAACTTCAGCGGCGCGGGCACGACGTGACGCTCGTCACCAATGCCCACTTCGGTCCGCTCGTGCAGTCGGCCGGGCTGAACTTCGAGCCGCTCGGCGACGACGCGAGGTACCGCAACCTTATGGCCGACCCCAACCTGTGGCACCCCACGCGCGGGCCGCGGGTGGCGGTGCAGGGTGGGGCGCTGGCCAACCTGCAGGAAACGGTCGACCTGCTGCGCCGATTAACGTCGCGCGACGATTCGGTGCTGGTGGCGTCGTCGCTCGGATTCGGGGCGCGCATCGTGCGTGAGATCACCGACGTGCCCACCGTTACCGTGCACCTGGCGCCGATGGTCTTTCGCAGCGTCATCGCCCCACCGGTGCTGGGCGGCATGATCTGGCCGAGAAATCACACGCTGCGCCGCGCAGTGATCTGGCTGGCCGACGTGGGCGTGATCGACCCGATGATGGCCGGGCCGATCAACCGCCTGCGCGCCACCTACGGCCTGCCACCGGCCAGGCGGTTGCTGAAGGATTGGTGGAACTCGCCCGACCGCGTGCTGGGGTTGTTTCCCGACTGGTACGCGCCGCCGCAGGCCGACTGGCCACAGCAGGTAAGGCTGACGGGCTTCCCGATGTACGACGAGCGCGGCGTGACGCCATTGTCACCCGCGCTCGATCAGTTCCTCAACACGGGCGGCGCCCCCATCGCCTTCACCCCCGGTACCGCCATGCTGCACGGGCAGGACTTCTTCCGTGCTGCGGTTGGCGCGTGCGCGGTGCTCGACCGGCGCGGGTTGTTGCTCACGCGGCATCGCGAGCAGTTGCCAGCCGACTTGCCAGCAGGTGTGATTCACGTCGACTACGCGCCGTTCAGCCAGTTGCTGCCCCGCTGCGCCGCGATCGTGCATCACGGTGGTATCGGCACGACCTCGCAGGCCCTGGCGGCCGGCATTCCGCAAATCGTCATGCCCATGTCGCACGACCAACCCGACAACGCGGCCCGGCTCGCCCGCTTGGGCGTCGGCGCGTCGCTGAAACCGAAGAAGTTCACCGCGACTAACCTCGCGACGATCTTGGGCCGCCTGTTGGGCGATTCGGCCGTCGCGGCACAGGCGAGGGAGATCGCCACGCGGTTCGCCGACAATCGCGGCATCGAACGGGCCGCGGACTGGATCGAAGCGGCGCGGGCGGCGCACCACAGCCAACCGGCAAAGGTCGTCGCGTAAGCTGGGCCCGAGCGATTGAGAAGACCTCGTCATACCGAGGCACGCCGAAGGATCTCTTCGTCTTCCTGCGTGGGACAGAAGAAATCCTTCGGCGTACCTCAGGATGACGGTTTGCGCGATCGTTTCGTCTAGTGCATGGGTCCGAAACGGAAGACCACGGGCAAGCCCGTGGCTATATAGAAGAGCGCAGAGGGAGGCCGAATGGCATTGGAATTGAGTTGGGTCACGAGCGACGCTCGCGACGAGATCGCGACGGCGCGATTGGCGGCGTACGGGAACGGTCCGAGCGGCTTGGAGGCCATGCAGCAAGCCGTCCCCGACGATCGCGCCCCGGGTCACGACTACCTCCTGGCCCGCGACGAAGCCGGCCGCCCCATCGGCACCGCCACCAGCTATGCCATGCAGATGTGGGTGCGCGGCGCCGCCCTCCCGTGTCAGGGCGTCGCCTGGGTTGGCACCGCCCGCACGCATCGCAGGTCATCGAAGCGTTTCGGCGGCAAGGGTGTCGCGACGCATTTGATGGAAGAGATGATCCGGCGCGGCCGTGAGCGCGGCGACGCCGTCACGGCGCTGCACCCGTTCCGCGGCAGCTTCTACGAGGAGTTCGGCTACGGCGTCATCGAACGGCGAGTCGAGTGGAACATCCCCATTCGCACGCTTCCCGCAGGTGCCACCGACGGCCTGCGCTTCCTGGAGCCCGCCGACCAACCGGAGATGGCTGCCTGCCTGGCCCGCGCGGTAGCCGCCGGTCAGTGCGACATCGCCCGCTCGCCCGGCCGCTGGGCAAAACTGCTTCATGCGTGGCGCGATGGCTGGACGATCGTGGACCGGCCCAAGACTGGCGGCCCGGTGCGCGGGTACATGCACTTCGTCACCAACGAGGCCGATCCACAACACGCCGCGACGGTTACCGAGCTCGTCTATGAGAACACGCCGGCGCTGGTGCGCCAGCTGCGGTTTCTGGCCACCCTGCGCGATCAGTACAGCAGGGCCGTCATCACGCTGCCCGGCGATCTTCCACTAAACCTGCTGTTGCGCGAGCCGCAGGTGGTTCTCGATCCGAGTTCGGAGGGCCCGGCGTCTGTGCGCACGCACAACCGGTTGATGGTGCGCGTCTTGGACCACAAGCGGCTGCTGGAATCCATCGCATGGCCCGGTTGGGCCAAGGGCCGCACGGTGATCGGCATTCAGGAATCTGAAGGCCGCCTCACCCGCGTCGCGGTCGACGTGGAGGCCGGTCGGGCCACCGTAACCCTGGGCAGCGAAGCCACCCCGGAAGCCGCGATCTCCGACAACACGTGGGCCCAGATCGTCCTCGGCGAGCTCACCGCCACGCGAGCCGTCCGCTTGGGTCTGATCGCCGTCGAGTCGGCCCATTGCTTGGAGATTTTAGATGCGTTGGCCAAGGGGCCGGTGCCGTTCTGCCATGAGCAGTTTTAGGTTCCTCTGCCATGGCCTTGAGGCTAGCGGACGAAACCCCTGCGTCGAGCAGGGACGTGTCATCCCGATGGGAGGCTTGCCGACCTGAGGGATCTCGACTGACTCACGGTGCGGCCGTGGGAGATCCCTCGGATCGCTACCGCTCCCCTCGGGGTGCCACCAGTCTTCTGGCTCCCATCCGGATGACAAGTGCGCGCGAGGCGACAGGGTCGCGTAAAGCGATGCGTTCTTCATTGATGCTTGGTCATTCCTACCCGTCCGTGGTTTCTTCCGACCATTCCACCCAATCTGCCCGCCCGAAAAGTGCGGCCGATTTCCCGTTGCCGTTTTTTCGTTGAAGGTTAAGGGGCTGCAAGGTTATGATGACCGTTGCGAAGCCAGTCGGCGCGTCCTGACACGCCACGGAGGTCGACTGGCGCAGCGTGATCCTGCCGTACGAGCCCTTCCACTTTTGGAACGAGCTGATCCCCAAACTGTCAAGCGGGGAAGGTACCGGCGTCGGCTTGGCCGATCACGTGACGCGGAGCAGAGCGCTGTACGCACCCGGAGGATGAGCATCATGGCTACCGAGACCATTCCGCCCAACGCGGATGCCAAGGCTGCGTCGCCCGCAACGGGCGTCCCAAAGACGGCAACGCCTGCAACTGCCGCTCCTGCAACGTCGACCAAACCCGCCTCTGCCACTGCCCCCGCGACTGACATTCCGACCGAAACCGCACCGTTGGACGAAGCCCCCAAGAGGCGCCCGTTCATGCAGACCCCTTGGGTGCAGGACGTGCTTCCGCTGGCGACCAGCATCATCCTGCACGCCGGCATCATCGGGCTGGGCTTCGCCACTTACGAAACTTATAAGGCCATTAAGAACGTCGTCGAAGAACAGACGATCATCCCCGATGCCGCCATCGTCGATGGCGCCGAAGTTGGTGGCATTCCTAATCCCGGCCTTGGTGGCGACCCGAACATGGCGTCGGCCCAGGACGAGTTCAAGGACGTGCCGACGCAGAGCGACGCTTGGAATTCCAAGCCCAGCGACAGCCTGACCGCCAGCCTCGCCGGCGCGCAGGGCGAGACGACGGACAACACGATCGGCATCGGCCCCAACAGTTCGTTCGGCAGCGCCACCGGCGCCGAGAGTGGCGTGGGCACGGGTGAAGCCGGTGGTGGCGCCATGGCCCCGTTCGGTGTGCCCGGTGGTGGGGGTGGCATCGGGCCCAAGAGCCCGTTCATGGGCATCAGTGGCAACGCCAAGCAGATCGTCTACATCTGTGACGCCACCGGCACCATGCTCGGCCTGAAGTTCGACTTGCTCAAGCAGCAGTTGGCCAAGGCGATCGACATCCTCAAGCCGATCCAGAAGTACAACGTGATCTTCTTCCGCGGTGGCAGCACCGACGACCAGTGGGCCATGCCCCTGGCCCAGTCGCTGCTCCCGGCCAGCCCGTCGAACAAGCAGAAGGCCTACAAGTTCATGAACGAGACCAGCGTGCTGGGCGCGGGCACCAACCCGATCCCCGCGCTGAAGCAGGCCTTCGCCCAGAAGCCGCAGCTGGTCTACTTCCTGACCGACGGCGAGTTCAATAACTACGCCAGCTATCAGGACGTGCTGGCCGAGGTGGCGAAACTCAACGCCGACAAGAGCGTGAAGATCAACACGATCCTGATGATGAGCGACGACCCGCAGGCCGAGCAAACCTTGCGGGAGATGGCCAACCAGAACGGTGGCGTCTTCAAGAAGGTCTTAGAAACCGACCTTCGGTAATAATCGAGGGCACGCTCCTCACTGGGCTTGCCGCTTTAGCGGCCGGTTCCTCGTGAGAGAAACGTCCGACGCCAGCGTTCCAGTACGACCAACAAACGAACAACACGAACGAATGCCCCGGACCGTGACTTGCGGTGGTGACAGCGACAAAGATTCCGGTCACCGCGAGCGCCCCGACGGCGCCCCTCCAACCCGACAATAGACAGAGAGATCGGCTCCGGTCCTTGTGCGTGGCGAGGTTTAGAAGACATTGCGGATTTCGAATTGCGGATCTCGGATTGACTGAAGACGAGCAGGACGCGCGTCCAAGGTTAATCCGCGATCGACAATTCGAAATCCGCAATCAGGAGATCCGCCTCATGCGTCCTTCCAACTCGTCCAAGTTCCGCCTCGTCCTGCTCGCCGTCCTGTTGGCCGGTAGCCTGTTCATGACCGGCAGCGCGTTCGGCCAGGACGCCGCCGCGGGCGCCGAGCCCGCCAACGAGCCGCTCGGTCTGATCGATTTGATCTTCGGTCACATCGACGGCGTGACGATCACGGTCGGCATCCTGTCGGTCGTCGGCCTCACGCTGATCATCCAGGGGTTCCTTAAGAACCGCCCCAGCGTGCTGATGCCCGAGGAAACGACCAACCAGATCCGCGAGATGATCGGTCAGCGGAAGTTCAAGGAGCTGATCGAGTTCACCGAGACCGATCCCAGCTTCGTCAGCAAGGCGCTCAACCCAGCGCTGAAGCGCGCGCCCAGCTTCAGCAGCATGAAGGAAGCGATGGAGACGGCCCTTGGCGAGCAGACGGCCGAGCAGTTCCGCAAGATCGAGTACCTCAACATCATCGGTAACCTTGGGCCCCTTCTGGGCCTGCTGGGTACGGTGCTCGGTATGATTCAGGCCTTCAGCGCCATGCAGGCCGCCGGTGGCAACGCCAACCCGGCCGAGCTGGCGGGTGGTATTTCGACCGCGCTGGTCCACACGTTCCTCGGGCTGTTCCTGGCCGTGCCGTGTCTGGCCGCCTTCGGCATTTTGCGCACGATCGTCGACCGATTGACGGTGCGCGGCGCGCTGGTGGCCGAAGAGCTGCTGCTGATGATCAAGCCGCAGGAGAAGCCCACCGCCACCGCGAGCCCCGCCCGCGCCGCCGCCGCCCCGCAGCCCGCCCGCAAGGCCCCGCTGCCCACGCCGGCGCCGAGCCCGGCAGTGTAGGGGCGGGCCTCCGTGCCCGCCCTCTGCTTTGCCTTTAGTGGTCCGACGAACAACCGACACCGGGCAGGCACAGAGGCCTGCCCCTACGGGGCTTTCCCATGGCCAAACGCCACATTCCCCAATCGCACGGCGAGCACCCGAACGTCACGCCGCTCATCGACGTCGTGATGGTGCTCATCGTCTTCTTCATGCTGGTCGCCCGCATCGGCGTGAACACCGGGGCCGACGAGACGATCACGATCCCCAAGTCCATTCAGGGCACCGACATCAAGGACATGGGCAACGCGCTCGTGCTGAACGTGAAGGAGGGCCAGCTCGACCAGCCGTACATCACGGCCCTCGTGCGCGGCACCAACACCGAGCTGAAGGTCTCCGACCCCACGACCAAGAAGAACCAACTGGTCGAAACCCTGATGTACTTCCGTAACGGCGACAAGTCTGCCGGCATCGCCCCCAACGACCAGTTCAAGGTCGTCATCCGCGGCGCCGAGGACATGCAGTACCGCTTCCTCGAACCCGTCCTGCTGGCGTGCGCCCAGGCGAAGGTGAAGGAAGTCGCGTTCAACACCGGCAAGGTGACGGAAGAAGTTCAGTAGGCGCGCCTGATCCCCTCTCCCGCATGCGCCGGGAGAGGGTTAGGGTGAGGGTGATTTCCAACTGCTGACGGCTCTCGAAAGAACGAATCACCCTCACCCAGCCTCTCCCGGAGTACCGGGAGAGGGGCCGGAACAGTAACCCCTCCGTATCGAGTGTAACTTATGAGATTAAAAGGCGCTAAAGCCGTCCATTACGAATCGGGCCCCAACATGACGCCGCTGGTCGACGTCGTGATGGTGATCCTGATCTTCCTCATGCTCACCGGTTCGTTCGGCGGGCAGGAGCACTACCTCATCAGCAACATGCCGGTGACGGCCGCCGGGGTCGGGGGCAGTTCCGACGAGATCAAGGAGGAGGTCGCGCTCGACATTCGCGTCGACTCCCCCACCCCCGACCGCTTCGTCGCCACCGCCGGCCGCATCCAGGCCGACACGACCGAGAAGCTGACCGCACAGCTCATCGCGATGAAGAAGCAGTTCAACGAGGCCGGCACCCCGGACGACAAAATCCAGGTGAAGATCAGCCCCGGCCGCAACGTGAAGTACCGCTTCCTCGTCCAATGCTACGAGGCCGCGCTGCGGGCCGAGTTGCCGCGGGTGGGTTTCGCGACGGCGCACTAAGTTGGGCGTGTTCGTTCGTGCGGCCCCAGGGACCTTGGGGCCGCACGAAGTCGCGACGCGCCACTTGTCATCCCGATGGGAGGCTTGCCGACCTGAGGGATCTCCCAGGGCCAAGGACGCTTGCCGTGGGAGATCCCTCCCGTCGCCTTGGGCTCCGCTCGGGATGACATCGGTTGCGAGCGACGCCCGGCGAGATTCACCCCGCAACTTCCCCCCCGTTTTTCGCATGACTAAAGCATCGCGGATGCAGAACTTCCCACCCGCATTCGCTACAATTTCACAGCCATGACTTACCTCCGCGCCACCACCGTCGCCGCCCTGCTCGCATTGGCCGCCAACACCGCGCTTGCCCAGCAGCAACAGCGGGCCGCCAGTGGGTTGGACGCGCTCGACGAAAGCCGCCTGCAGGCCGAGCTGGCCTCGCGCGGACTCAACTCGCTGCTCGATTATTCGTTCGAACAGTCGAAGACGCCCGAGACCCAGCGCCAGGGCGTGCGCACGCTGGCTGCGTTGCGGCAGCTGTCGGACCCGAACGCAAATTTGTCTCCCAAGCAACGCGATGAGGTGATCGCCCAGGTCGTCAAGGGCATCGAGGCGGCGCTGCCGACGTTGCGTGATCCCAAGCTGCTCATGCAGCAGGCCGGCACGCTGATCACCGAGGGGATCAACCCCGATTTGAACACGCTGGAGTACTGGGGCGAGAACGCGCGCCTGCAGGCCAGCCTGCGCCCGCTGGCCGAGACGATCCAGAAGATCTACGACAAGGCCGCCACCGAGGCCGAGGAACTGGCCAACAAGGCCGCCGAGCAGATCACCGGCAACAACCCCGCCGCCGAGAAGCGCTGGACCGAGCTCGACAATCTGACCACGTTCGCCAAATTCAACAAGTCGATGAGCGCCTACAGCCTGGCACGCGCGATCGACAAGGCCGACCCGAAGCGCAAGACCGTCGCCGACGAGGCGATCACCGAACTGCAGCCGTACGATGCACCCGATACCAACGTTCAGCCCGTCGCCCGGTTGCGCATCGCGAAGCTGAACCTCGCCAAGGGCGACTTCGCCGCCGCCAAGAAGCTGTTCGATTCGATCGAGGCCGAGGCCGCGTCGCTCGAGCCCAAGCCCGGCATCGCCGAGCGCTACGAGGCCAAGTACTTCGGCGCCCAATCCCTCATGCTGGCCGGCGACATCCCCGGCGCGCGCAAGGGGCTGGCCGATCTGCAAAGCTGGCAGAAGGCCAATTTGCCCCCCGAGGCCATGCCCGGCGCCGATGCCGCCGCCCGCATGCTCGACTATCGCATCACGTCACTGGAAGCCGAGAAGGCCAGCGGGAGCGCCAAGGCCAAGGCCAACGACGCCGCCATCGCCGTGCTCGTGGGGCTGGTGAAGGAGTATCCCGGCTACCGCTCGATCATCTTCGACCAGCTCTTCGAGCGCATTCCCGCCGACGCCGACGTCACCAAGCTCGACCCGCTTCTGCTGTCGGCCCTCATGCAGCGGGGCCAGACCGAGATGGCCAAGTCGCAGGGAGACGCGCCCGACAAGAAGGCCCTCGAGTCCGCCGCCAACGCCGCGCGCGAACTGGTCGCCCGCAAGGGCAAGGCCGGCGTGGACGACGCGATGGTGGAAGACGCCGCCATCCGTTTGCCCTACTTCCTGATGAAGCTCGAGCGCAAGGCCGACGCCGCCGACGCCTTCCTCGCCTACGTGACCGCCTACCCGCAGGGCCAGCACGCCCGCGCCGCCATCGACAACGCCGGTGCGCTGGTGTTCGACCTGCAGCGCACCGAGCAGACCAACCCCGCGCTGGCGGGCCTCATGGACCGCTTCCTGCCGATCGCGATCGAAAAATTCGATCACAAGGAACTGGCCTACATGTACGCCGTTCGCCTGCGCGAGACCGACCAGTACGCCAAGGCCATCACCTACTTCCGCCAGGTGCCCGACTCTGATGCCAACGCCGTGAAGGCCCGCTACTTTGAAATGCTCTCGCTGAAGCAGCAGCTGGACGCCAACGAGCCCAAGCTGAGCGACGCCGACCGCAAGAAGATCGTCGCCGACATCCAACGGCTGGCCGACACCGTCAACAAGTCCGCACCTGCCGCCGTCGCCACCGCCACCCGCGACTCGGAGAAAGCCTTCTACCAGTTCGCCCCCGCCCGCACCGCCCTGCTGGCGGCCGACCTCGCCAAGCGAGAGTCGAAGGACCCCAACCGCACGCTGCAACTGCTGGGCAACTTCGAGTCGGCCGTCAAAGGCGCGCCCGGCGAGGACAACCTGCTGGCCGAGGCCCTCTTCCTCCGCGTCGGCTCGTACATGGACCTGGGCCAGACCGACAAAGCCACGCAGAACCTCGTCACGCTATTGAACACCAAGGGGGGCGAACAGGGCCTGCGCATCGTCTTCGATCTGCTGCAGCGCCTCGACCAGGACTACAACGCCGCCCTCACCGCAGGCGACACCGCCGCCCAGCGCGCCATCGCCAAGAACCGCGCCGACCTCAGCGGCTACCTCGTCGACTGGGCCGCCAACAACAAAGACCCCAAGATCAAGCAGTTCACCTACAAGTACCGCGTCTTCGACGCCTCCTCCAAACAGCTCGCCGCCAATTTGAGCGACGATCCCGCCGCCCGCAAGCAAGGCCTGCAGGCCGCCCAAAAGCTGTACGAAGGATTGCAGTCCGAGGCCAACGTCGCGCTTTACCGCGCCACGCTGCCCGCCAACGCCACCCCGGCCGACGTCAACTACGGCGACCCGCAGGTGATGATGGGCCTGGCCCTTACCCACTACGACCTCGGCAACTACGGCGCCGCCGCCCCGCTGCTCAGCAAGTTGCTGAACGACGGCAAGCTCGGCGCCGCCCGCATCACCGTCACCCAGAACGGCGAACAGCAGCGCGTCGACAACGACCAGTTCTGGGAAGCCACCTTCAAACAGCTCGACGGCTTCGCCCGGATGGGCTCTGCCCCCAACGCCGACGACAAGGCCAAGGCCGGCCTCGAAGCCGCCAAGGGCCAGCTCCGCCGCCTCTACATCCAATACGGCAAATCCGTCGGCGGCAAGCGCGGGGCCGCCGACTTCGAAGACCTGCGGAAGCGCATCATCCCCGACTACAAGGTGCAGGACCTCGACCCCACCACCCAACCCGCCGGCACGCCGGTGGTGCAGGGGTAGACGCTGTCCGATCGATCAAGCGCCCCAAGAGAGATGCTTGTCATCCCGAACGGGAGCGGTAGCGACCTGAGGGATCTCGATCGATCGAAGACCACCCGCCGCTTGCCCCGATCACGTTAACGACGTGGGATGCGCGCCAAGCCCGCCAAGGCGCCAAGAACGCCAAGCGAAGAAACGCGGGAGCGATAGGGGGCGGGGCGAGGCTCCGACCGTGGCATGGGCGCCAGTGCCCATGCGTGCGTGGGGTCGGAAAGCTCAATTAGATCGACGCCGCGTGGCCGGCGCAACGGCCCACAAATCGCGCCTCTCGTTCCAGTCGACATGCATGGGCACTGGCGTCCATGCCACGAGCCGAGCGCCGACCGCAACCCGTTCTTTAGCACCCTCTCAGGATGACGACGCGCGAGAATTAATCGGAATCCCTTTTATCCGCTCCTTTTCTTGGCGTTCTTGGCCTCTTGGCGTCCTTGGCGCGGATCCGAAAACGCGCCCTGCCTCATGCCCCCGCTTCCTCCCCCAACGCAAACAACCGACCGCCGCGGGACCCTTCCCGCAACGATCGGCCATCGTTCATCCGACCGGATCGGCTAAGCCGCCTGCGCCGTCGTGTTGCTGCCAAACAGGAGCGTGCTCACCGCGGTCGCCGCGGTCCCGCTCGCCTTCACACTATTGAAGAAGAAAGCCGTAAACCAAACCTTCGTGCCCATCGGGGTTTCGGGCGGAAACGGGACGGTCACGACCATCTTTCCGGTCGACGTGACGAACGTCCAGTCCGCCGGGTTGATCGGGGCAGAGCTGCCGATGTGCGAGAAAATCGTGATCCCGCTCACCCCGGCCGGCCGGCCGCGGTGCGACGGGTCTTCACCGTGAACGCGCAGCGTCACGACGGTGTTCTCGACCTTCTCGATGTCGACCGTCGCCTTGCCCGGCACGGGCGCCGGCGTCGGCGGCTTGCGCGGCGACAGCCCTAAATTCACCTTGGCCGATTCCGGAACCTCCACGTTCGCCTGAATCATGCCGCAGAGGCTCCGCATTCCGACCAGCAAAAGTTCCTTCTTTTCGTTCTTTTCGAGCACGGCGGCCCTGGTGCGCGTGATCGGATCGTACGCCGTCTGGTACGCCGTCGCGAACGCCGTCTGCAGCGCGACGAACGCGCTGACCTGAACCTGGTCCAACTGGTACAGGCCGGCCGACGCCCCGATCTGCGTCGCCACGTTCAACGCCGCCGCCAACAGAGCCGAATCCCGAGTGGGTGGAAACTTCGCCATGACGCCCAATCCTTTTCTCCACGCGTGGCCCAGCGTCCGCCCCGCACCAGCAGGCTCGCCAACCGCCCCGTCGTAGTGTTCTTCGCCTCCCACCCCGCCCCCGCCATTCGGAGGACGTTTCATGAGGTGGACACAACAACTATCGATCAACCCCGCGGGAAAACTTCAACAATATTTTTGTACTACGTTTCGTATCTAGAAATCCCTATTATCCAATACCACCAAAACCGCTATTTTCTCGGTAAAATCGCCCTTTTCCCCCTTTTGCGAATATCCGCCGACCTCACAACCAATTGTCTAAGGTCCGCAACCAATTGGCCGCGCGCCGCAACCAATTGGCCGCGCGCCGCAACCAATTGGCCGCGCGTCGTAACCAATTGGCCGCGCGCCGCAACCAATTGGCCGCGCGCCGCAACCAATTGGCCGCGCGTCGTAACCAATTGGCCGCGCGCCGTAACCAATTGGCCGCGCGCCGTAACCAATTGGCCGCGCGCCGTAACCAATTGGTGGAGCCGCGCAATCAAATGGCTGCGTGCCGTAACCAATTGACGGAGAACCGCGAGCGATTGGCTGCGCGTTGGAACCGATTGGCAAAGCGTTGCGAGCGATGGGTTGCGGAGCGTTAGCAGTGGGTCGCGGAACAGAATCGATTGGCTGAGCCCCGCAACCCATTTCGCGCGCCGCATCCGCGACTGGCAAAGGATCGCGAGCAATCGGTGACGACCCCGAATCAACCCCCGATGCGCGACCCCGAATCGGCCAGACGCGATGCGATGCGATGCCGATGCCCGCGCGTGCGACTCACTTTCGAAGCGTCTTCAGGAAGCCGGCGTAGGTCGTCACCACGTCACCGGTCTGCACGACGTCGGCGTCCATCGGAATCGCCGTCCACCCCTCCGCCGGTGCCGGCGTTACCCGGGTTCGTCGCAGTTCCGTCCAGACCTGGGCGGCGTGCCGATCGTCATCCCGCACCTTCAGGACCGACCGATACGGCGGGCCCGGGTTCCAATACAGGATCTTCTCCACACCCGTCTCGCGAAGGTGCCGTTGCTGCTCGTCCCAAAGGAACGACGGCGCCACGTACCCCAGGACGTCGCCGCTATACGACGGCGAGGCGATCCATGGCACGACCGTACCCTTGTTCCGCGCGCTGCGCGCGACGTTCAGGGTGTCGATGAACCGGTTCCACCGCGGGTCCTTCTTCAACGCCGCATAACGATTGCCCTCGGGCGCGAGATATAGTTGTGGCGAAGACACGTCGGTCGCGGCCACGTCGTGCAACGCCCAGCCGTTGAGGTCGAACACCGGGAACGACGGCCGGAGGTCGCCGTAGTTCGTGAACGTCGCGTTGGGGTGAAGATCGGCGAGCGGCGTCACATACGCGCGTCGCAGCCCATCGCGCAGCAAGTGCGACGCGACGACGTTATAGACTTCGTAGAGCGCTTCCCCGCCGGGCAGTCGCGCGTCGGCGAACAATTCGGGTGACGCCTGTCGAACGACTTCGGGGAACTTCGCGATCGCATCCCGGTTAGCCTGCAAGCGCTTGAACCATTCGGCGCGATCCGGCTCGGGTATGTGCCATGTCGTCACGCCGGTCTCTTGGTCAAGGAACACCGCCTCCAGCGTGATGCCAGCGTCACGAACGAGCGTCAGGTACTGACGGAACCACGCCTCCTGGTCCGCCGTGGGCCAACCATGTTTGAACAACGCTGCTGGGTCGGTCCGCGCGAAGTCAACGCGATCACCGGGCGTGAGGAACAGCACGGGTCGGAGCGAGCCCCGATACAGCAATACCCGATCACCCACCGCCCTTTCACGTAGCAGGGGGATCGTGCGAAAGGCGGCGTCTTGCGGCGGTTTGTCGTCGGCCACCCACACCATTGGATTGACGTCCGGATCGAACGTCTTCGTCCATGCATGCACGCGCAGGGGCGGCGCGGCAACGGCCTCGGATGAGAGCATCAAGAGCAACGTTGAACGCAGCAGCTGAGGAATGGTCATTCGTTCTCCGTGGATGATTGCCGAGGCAACATACCGCGGAAGATGGCGCTGCGCGACGAGGCTTGGCGGACCGAACTGTTAAATGTGCCCTTAGCCATTGTATCAGTTGCTTGCCGATTGCAGCGCGGGTAAGGTCGAATCGGCGCGTGGGGGGTTCCCACACCGATCCGTTCCAAGTTAAAGGGGCCAACGTGATCCAGACCTGCCCATTCATTGCCATTGCCGCCGTCGTACTTGCGCCCGCACTTGCCAATGCCGACGTGCTGAATCGCGGCACGCTGCAATGGGCCAAGGCGGCCGAGTCCGGCCGGGCCGACATGCTGATTCTCGGCGACAGCGTTGTCCTGTCGGGCGGCGACGGCTGGGATGCCGGCTTCAACACGGCCGCCGGCAAGCGTTACGGCTTGGCCGGATCGGGCCTGATGCGGGCCGCCAGCGGTGACGAGGGTGACGGCGTCGCGTTTCACACCGTCAACGGCACCGGCTGGACCGCGGGCCGCGCCGCGATGCCCACGGCTGCCCGCCCGTATGCATGGGGCGATACCGGGTTCACCGTCGCAACCGGCCCGGCGGCCAACCTGAATCTATCGCTGAGCCCGGGCGGGGGCGGCTTCGACCCGCGGGCCGCGTACGACTGGACCGTCTACGGCGCTGGCCTCTCCACCGATTCCGCCGTCGGTGCGTACCGCAGGTTCGGCAGCGCACCGTACACGCGCATAGCGACCGCGACCCCAACGGCGTTCACTGCCGACGGCAACGGGTTCGGCAAGGCCACGATTTCGTTCGCCTCGAACGCGCTCTCGCCTGCAAGTCAGGAGTTCCGCTTGGAGGGGGCGACGCAGACGTCCTACCTCTACTCTCGCCTCCATCGACCGAACGCGACCGGCGTCACCGTCACGAGTTGGGGCTACGGCGGCAAGGACACCCGCGATTTCCTCAACGACCAGTACCTCGGCGGGTTCGGCTCTGCTGCGGGCCGGCTAGCCTGGCTTGGGTCGATCGTCGACGGCGGCTCAGGGAAGTTGAACATCGTCATCGCCGAGGGGTTCAACGACCGCAACGACAACGACCTCAGCGTCGACGGCGTCAATGCCGGCAAGACGCCCGAGGGCTTCGCGGCGAACGTGCAGGCGATCATCGCTGCCACGCGCGACGATTGGGCCGCGAAGGGTAAGGACGAGGCCGACCTCTCGTTCACATTGCTCGGCATGTACGAGATCGCGTCCCACAACGAGCCGTTGCGGCTGTACGCCGCCGAGTTGGAGAAGATCGCGTTGGCCGACCAGCAGATCACGTTTGTCGATCTTTACACAGCGGCCCCAGGCTACGCGGCGGCGAACTCGATGGGCTATCTGGCCGATGGATTGCACCCGACTCGCGCCGGCGCGCTGGCTTATTCGCAGATCGCGTTCAACGCGATGGTTCCCGAACCCGCATCGGTTTCGATGCTGGTCGTTGCTGCATCCATGTTGCTTCGTTGTCGTCAACGGCGTCAACGGTAACTTCTCTATCCCCCCCTCTACCGCCCGAACGTCGCCGCCTTGCGGTCGATGCCGCCCCGTCTTCGCTTCGTATTGTTGTGTCAGCCGCCGCCTCGTCCCGCGGATGGAGGTCGTGGACAATCGACGCCCCTGCGAATACAACTGGCCTCTACCCGGGCACCGGGAGACGCCCCGCACCGCCCCGCGAAAACCCACCCGTGACCACCGGCATCGCCTCACCCATCGTCCCAAAACCGCCCCCTCCCGCATTACGCGCCGTAGCGGCACATGGCTTTGCCTGGGCACTGACGCAGATCATGTGCGTGAAAGGCCTTGGCTTCCTCACGCAGATCGTGACGGCGCGGCTGCTCCTGAAAGAGCAGTTCGGCACCGTGGCGCTGGCGCTCACCGTGTCGATGTTCGTCAACCTCGTCCATCAAGGTGGCCTGCGCGAGAGCCTCTCCAAACGCCAGAGCGAGTTCGACGAATGGAGCACCGACGCGTTCTGGTTCTCGTGCCTCTGCGGACTGCTGGCCATCGTGCTGCTGCTCGTCGCAGCGCCGATCGCCGCGCAGTTGTACGGGAAGCCCGAGCTTGAGCTTTTCACGCTGATCCTCGGCACGGCCATCCCCTTTCAGGTCGTCAGCAACGTGGCATGGATCAAGATGCAGGTCGACATGCGGTTCAAGGCTATCGCGCTGATCACGCTGGCGAACACCATCGTCATCAGCGCCGTCAGCATCGGCCTGGCGCTAGCGGGCTGGGGTGCGTATGCGCTCCTGCTGCCAGTTCCCATCGTGTCGGCGTTTCATATGTTGATCGCGCTGTGCATGGCAGGTGCCGTGATCAACGTGCGGACGCTGCGGCCCTGGCGCTGGCTCGTGCTTACGAAGGAGGGATTGCTGCTGACGGCCGCGTTCGCGTTCATCACGGTGACCCAGCAGGGCGACTACTTCGCGCTGCAGATGATCACGAGGTCGCCGGAGTTGGTCGGCATCTACTTCCTGGCGTTCACGCTGTCGATGCAGACGGCATCGATCCTGACGACCGCGCTGAACAGCGTGCTGCTGCCCGTGCTGAGCCGCATGCAGGACAACCGCCAGCGGCAGGCGGCCGCGTTCCTCTCGGCCACGCGCATGCTGGCCGTCGTCGCATCGCTGCCCTGCCTGATGCAGGCGGTCCTTGCCGAACCGATCGTCCTCCTTCTCTTCGGCGAGAAGTGGCTTCCATCGGTCCCGGCGCTTTGCGTGTTGAGCATCGGCATGCTGGCGCGGGTCGTCACGATGGGCGCACAGACGCTGCTCAAGGCCCAGGGATCGTTCCGGTTGTACTTGACGTGGTCGGCGCTCTACGCGGTGGCGTTCGTGCCGGCCGTGCTGCTGGGCGCGCGGCTCGGTTCGATCATCGGCGTCGCGATCGCCGTGTCGCTCTGCATGTGGATAGCGGAGCTGCTGTGCGTGTGGCTGAGTATCCGGGGCGGCGGGATGGGCTGGTTGAATGTCTTCCGCGCCATCACGACGCCGATACTGTTAGCCGCCACGTGCGCCGTCGCCGCGTTCGGATTCGATCGCGTGGTGCAAAGCCTGCTAAGCGATCAGCCGGCAGTCCGCATCGCGGTCGTGGGCGCGTTTTCGGTCTGCCTCTACGCGATGGGCTTGAGGATCGTCAGCCGGACCGACGCGATGCAGATCGTCGCCTTGCTCCGTCGCCGCTCCGGCGGCGGAAACGCCGTGGACGCAGCGGCAGGTTAGGACGGTTCGGCGGGCGCAGCGTTCGTCTGCAGCCACGGCAGTGCGTCCATCTTGCCATCGTCGCCGCCTATCTCCGTGAACGTCAGGGACGGATTCAGGCACAGGCTATAGGCAGTCACGCGCGAGTTGACGCGGACGAGATGATCGACGCGCGAGAGGAGGTACGCGTCGCGCACCACTTCCAGCCCCTTCTGATACGGGCTACCCGGCACACCGCCATCGTAGTGGCCGTGGATCGAGACGTTGTCGGTCGATCGGATGCAGTCGAGCGCGACAAGTTGGGAACCATAACGGTCGCGCAACGCGTCGATCGCAGCGACCGAGTCCGTCGCAGCAAAGATGCCGGCGTCCGGTGACCGCCGCAGGTATTCATCGATCGCTCGACAGTACGCGTCGAGCCCGAATGTCTTGCGGGCCTCGAACCCAGCAACGGTGTCGGTCTGCCGCACGTGCACGCCGACGGTGACTCGGTCGCCGAATAGTCGGTGAATGAGGGCATCGATGTCGGCCTGCACGTCGGGCCGCAACCGCACGAAACGCCGGATAACTTCGGCGTACGTGGCGCGGATACCCATGTTGGGATACAGTGGAAAGATCGTGTCGGCCGTCGGCTTGAAGGGCAACGTTTTGTCGGCTGAGGGCGTGCGCGGCGCGGTCGCAGACGTCAGGCTCGGCACCGTTTGGAAGTAATAGGCCCAAGCGTTATCGCCGTGGGCGTCATCGTAGAAGAGGGATTCGCCATCCCAGTACGGTTCAGGCTGAACGCTGGCCGCCTCGCACAGGCGAATGCCGTTGAGCGTCATGAACATGTTGCCGAAGAACCCGCACCGTCCCGCCAGCACCCGCCCGCGTCGGTAGCCGCCCCACCGCAACTGCGCGTACTGCCGACGTCGACTTGCCTTGGCGTATGCTACTTTAAGCGGATGGAGGTTCATGGTGTAGCCGTCAATTGGCCGAGTTAGTTAGCCAAATTTCCTCGTTCATCGCTTGCGCAGTACCGCAACGAGATGATCACGCGCCGTGAGCCATCCTGGCGCATGGCGATCGACTGCATGGCGCATCCGTGCGATGCCAAAACCGCCGCTCTTCCTAGCGGCGAGATAGGCAACATTTTTAACGACGTCCTTCACCTTTTGCACCGGCTTGGCGCGGCCGTGACTCAGCGTTCGGAATTCAAGTAGCTCATACCCGACTTCGCGACACACGTACTCCAGGCTTTTCTTGGAGAAGAATGAGCAGTGCTCCGGCAGCGAACAATACCAGTAGAGACTTCCCATGGTGCGCCATTGCCAAGCGTCGTTGTTTCCGGTCAGAAGCAGGAGGACACCATTATCAGTCAGTCGCTTGCGCACCTCGCGGAAGAAAGGCATCGGCTCGTTTAGGTGCTCAATCAGATCCATGGCAGTGATGGCGTCGAACGGTGGCGTGCTGGCTGGTAACTCACTGAGAGTTGGCGACAGAATAGTAACGCCTTTTGTTCTTGAGACGCGGCTTGCTGCCTCGCTTGGTTCGATCCCGAATCGCTGCCAATCCGCGCCGACATAGTCTAGAAAGCCGCCGTGAAAACACCCGATGTCCAGAATCCGTCTGCTACTGCCGATTCTCTCCAACAGCATGTCGCGCATCATGTCGAAACGTCGCTGTAGTGGATCGGGTGAAATCCACGCAGCGAACTCGGAGTCCGCCGCACGGTAGCAGGCTAGCAACTGTTCTTCCGGGACTGCGGGTGATTTGAACTGAAATCCGCACTCGTCGCATGCGACAAGGTGGAATGCTTGGTCGTCGATATTAATGCGAACACCAGCGACCGTTGCAGGGCGAAGATGCAGGATTTCGCCGAGATTACGCCCTTGGGGATTACCGCACAACGCGCATGGGCGAAACCGTGTCTCTTGCGCCAATGTGTTCCTCGTCGAATCGCGTTGGGGAATCGACATCATCAGGCAGGAGCGTAAAGCGGCCTTCTACCAACGTCAACAATTCGGCACGTCATACAGCGGACGTCGCGCGATTGAAGAACGCTCGCGTATCAACACCAGTCAACGTCCAGTTGCCTTTCATGTTACAATAAGCGATAGGACCGATTGGCACGATCTCGCTTAGGGTGAAGATGAACAACGCGCAAGAGCAACTGGATAATCTCATTGGGGCTCTCGCAAATCCGGCAACATGGCTGTTGGTTCTGCTAGGTCTAGTTGTGTGCGTTGTGCTGGGCTTCTCGCGTAGCGCCAAATGGGCGGTCGTTGCTGGGCTGCTCTTCATTTCGAACCTCGACACATCATCGTGGATCAAGAATCAGACTCTGGTTACCCCGCTCCCGCTGCTGTTGAGCTTCGCTCGGGCGCTGGCGTTCGGATCGCTGTTGCTATTGCTCGTGCCGACGTTGATGTCCGACCGGGGATGGCGACGTAGCTTTGTGCCGGCCGCGGCGGTTTTCTTCCTTTTGTGCGAGATGATGTTGACGTTGCGCATCGCCGCAGATGGGAACCACCAAAAGAGCACGCTGGGCTTCGTGCTCTTCCCACTCACGTTCATAATCTTGATCGTAGGGATCGGTCGGCACCTTCAGAGCGTGCGCGGCGCCGAACGTCTTATTACCGCCATCACCGCCGGTGGCGCAATGGTCTTGCTGGCAACCGTGATCCAGGTACTGGTCAATTCCCAAGCCGTTGTTCACCGCGGCCGCTTGGCTGGGCTGACGAGCAGCCCTAACCATTCGGCCGTGATCTTCGCATTGTTGTTGATCCCGACTGCGCACTTGATCACGCGGCAAGGCGTGGGGCTCAAATATCGCTTGAGCATGATCGGCATCGGTGGACTGGCATCGGCCATGCTGCTTTGGACCGGCTCGCGAACCGGCGCGTTGATGGCGGCGGTCGGTCTTGTGATGTACTTCCGGCATCGCATCGACAAGCTGTTCATCGTTGCGGCGGCGGTCGGAATCAGTCTATTTGCCGCTATGCAGGTCTTTTCCGACAGCTCGGAATCCGCCGAGCGCATGCTGGACACCAGCGACACCCGCTCGCACGTCTGGCAGGCGATGTTCCGCAACTTCGCCTCCAATCCGTTTTTTGGAGTGGGTGAGCAAACTCGCTATTCCGAAAACTCGTTCCTGCTCGTGGCATCACAGGCGGGTCTGTTAGCGCTCGTTCCGCTAATCATCTTCGTCTTCTTGATGGTCTACTCCGTCATCCGGATGCTTAGGCTTCGCGCTTTTATGGATCGCGACTTGCGCGCTACCAGTGATTTCGTGCTAGCGTCCGTTTGCGCGTTGGGGGCGGGTGCATGCTTTGAAGGCTACTTTACGGCATTCTTTAGCTTTCCGTTGTATTACCTCTACCTGCAGTTCCCGCTCTTGGCGTTCGTGATCGACGCGGCGCAGGCGCGCGCGACCTCCAATGATGTGGGCTTCGATCAGCCCTTCGAATTGGCACAACAGCTTGAATATCCCTGGGTCGACAACGCGATTCCCCGATGAAGCCAAGGGACGGCCGCGATATCCGCGTTTGAAAGCTGTCATCCAGTGGAACGGTTGAAGGTCACACGACGCAACTCCGCATACCGCCCCACCCAGCGATTGGCGATCTCCTGCCAGTCGAACCGATCGCGGACGAAACCCGCCGCCTTGGCGGCAGCGGCGTTGCGGAGGCTGGCGTCCTGCAGCCAGCGTTGCAGTTCGGCGGCCAGGGCGTCGGTTTGCATCGGGACGACGCCGCCGACGGCGGCGGATTGGATTTCCTGCCAGATGTTGACCTGATCGGAGATGACGACCGGCGTGCCGGCGGCGAGGGCCTCGACGACGGCGATGCCGAAGTTCTCCTGATAGCTGGGGAGGCAGAAGAGGTCGGCGTCGGCGAAGGCGGCGACGCGGTCGCGGCCGTAGAGCATGCCGGTCCAGATCACGCGGTCCTCGATGCCGAGGCGCACGATCTCGCTGCGCAGCGTAAGGCCGTAGCCGTCGTGGTCGGGGCCGGCCAGCACCAGCACCGCGTCCTTCACGTTCGCCTGCGCAAAGGCGGGGATCAGCAGGTCCAGCCCCTTCTTATGATGAATGCGGCTGAGGAACAGGACCATCCGCTTCCCATCGAGTTGCGGGTAGCGCGAGCGGAACGCGCCCGGCGGCGGCAGTTCCTCGAATTCCGATAGCGAGACGCCGTTGGGCTCGATGATCGGCGGCGCGCCGAGGGCCAGGGGCGCGGTCAGTTCCGCCTCGGTCTGGCTGGTGAAGTGGATGGCGGTGGCGCGCTGGAGGTTCTGGCGCAGGCGCCAGGCCATGTAGATCTTTTTCTTCAAGCGGCTCTGGCGAAGGCTCCAAGGGTCGAGCATGCCGCAGGGGCGGATGAGGTAGGGCTTGCCGTGCCGCTGGGCGGCGCGGGCGGCCTGGTGTTGGACTTCCTCCCAGAGCGCGTGGATGTGCACGATGTCGGCGGCGGCGACGAGGCGGTCCATGGTCGCGTGCATGCGCGGGTGTTGCTGCAGGCGGCCGAACGTGGGGCCGACGAGCGTAACGTCGATGCCGGCCTCGCGCAGTTGTTCGGCCAGCACGGGGTGGGTGCGGCCCGTCCAACTGGAGACGACGGAGACCTTCAGGCCCGCCTTCACCTGGGCCCGCGTGAGCCCGGCCAGCGCGGCCGGCGGGCCGCCACCGGCGAGGTCGAGGGTCGAGATGACGTGCAGCACGTGGGTGGACGGCGCGGCCGCGTTCGACGCATCGGCCGGTTGCTGGGCAGCGGCGCGGGAGACGGGATCGGGATGGGTCGCGGGCGACGGTCGCACGGGCAACGGCACGGCTGAGGCATTGTCCGCAACGGCGCGGGCGGCTTGAGATTGGGGGGCGATCGGCCGCGCCTCGCGTGCCAGCGGCATCAGCTGATCGCGCCAGAGGGCGGCGATGTGGCGCCAGTCGTACTGCTGCGTGGCCCACTGGCGGGCGCGCTCGCCGGTCTGCTGGCGAAGCGCGGGATCGCCCATCCACTTGTTGATCGCGCTGGTGACGGCGTTCACCTGCGTCGAGACCACCGCGCCCACCTGGGCGGCGGCGATCTCGGGGTGGATGTTCACCTGATCGGAGATGACGACCGGCGTGCCGGCGGCCAGCGATTCGATGACGGCGATGCCGAAGTTCTCCTGATAGCTGGGCAGCACGAACAGGTCGGCTGCGGCCAAGGCGGCGATGCGGTCGCGGCCGTAGAGCATGCCGGTGAAGATGACGGAGCCTTCGATGCCCTGATCGCGGACCATCCGCTTCACCTCGGCCAGATATCCCTCGGCGGCCGGGCCGGCGATGACCAGCACGGTGTTGGACAGCTTCGCGGCAGCGAAGGCGGGGATCAGCAGGTCCAGCCCCTTCTTCGGGTGCAGGCGACTCAGGAACAGCACGATGTCACGCCCGGCGATCTCGGGAAACGAGTCGCGGAACTGCGCCGGCGGGGGAAGTTCTTGGAATTCGCTGAGGTCCAAACCGTTGGCGATCACGGCTGCGGGCGATGCGAGGTCCAGCTGGCTGACCAGATCGCGCTCGGTCTCGCTGCAGTAATGCAGCAGGGCCGCGCCATCCAGGTTGCGCCGCAGGCGCAGCATCATGTAGAGCTTCTTCTTCAGCCACCGCTGTCGCAGGCTCCAGGGGTCGAGCATCCCGTGCGGCGCGACCACGTACGGCACGCCCATGCGCCGGCAGATGCGGGCGGCCTGATGTTGGATTTCCTCCCAGAGCGTGTGGATGTGGACGACGTCCGCCTGCCTGATCGCGCCCTCAAGGATGCGCTTCAGGTCGGGATGGCGGTTGAGCTTACCGGTCGCGGGCCCGATCAGCGTCACCTGCACGTTGTGTCGGCGCAGCTCGCTGACCATGTCCAGGTTGTGATCGGCCGCATAGGTTGAGCAGACGTGCACCGACAGGCCGGCCGCCGCCTCGGCCTGTGCCAGACCGCCTAACGCGACGGGCGGGCCGCCACTGCGTCGGTCGATCGAGGGGATGACGTGCAATACCCGCAGGCCGCGCGGGGGCGCGACCGACGGGGCAGAAGAAGCTAGGGTGGCAACGGTCACGGGTTATTGATGGATGGCCTGGCCCTGATGATTCTGCTGGCTCGCGTGCGGCTCGGACGCTACGAGATGGCCCGAGGCGAGCTTGCGTTCCGTGATGTCCTGGGCCACGCCCACGATTCGGTCGGTCGCGCCGGCGTCGCCGTACAAGATGCGCCCGCGGGTGTTGATCCAGCGGACGGTGCCATCGGGGCGCACGATGCGGTGTTCGATCTCGTAATCGGTGCCCTCGTCGACCGTCCGCGTGACGGCTCGACTGACGAAGTCGCGGTCCTCGGGATGCACGTAGCCGTAGAACCCCTCGTAGGTCTGCGAGAACTGGCCGGGCGCGCGGCCGAAGATTTCCTCCAGGCTGGGCGACCACCAGAAGTCGCCGCGCCGCAGGTTCGCGTCCCACACGCCCATCTTGGTGGCCTGCAGCGCGACCGATAGCCTTTGTTCACTTTCCCGAAGCGACCGCTCGGCGCGCTCGCGCGAGACCTGAAGGCAGATCAACAGCGTCGCGACCAGGACGAACACGATCAGGCGGGTCATGTCTTCGACGTTCAGGATCGAGATCGAATTGGCCGGCGTCAGCACAAAGTAAGCCCCGGCAAGCACGGACAATGCGATCGCGAACAGCCCCTGCTTGGCCCCGCCGTAAAATGCGGAGATCGCCACCGCGGCCAAGAAGAGCATGAATGCGCCGCGCTGCTGCAGCGTGGGACTGAACAGGCAGATGGCCAGCGCCAGCCCAACCGTCGCGATGACGACGCCGAATCGGCGGATATCAGCCGGATCAATTCTCATCGACGGTCTCCGATACAACCCCTTCCATCGCCTTACGTGCGTCCCGCGAACGTTGCTTGATCAACATTGATCTTAAACGCATCAAAGGAAAGTTGCGACAACGCGGTCACGCCTATCGGCCGGTCCAGATTTGACACTTTTGACGCATCCCCCTTAAAACTTGCGCCGCGTAGTCGTTGGCGTCATCTTCCGCCAAACCAATGTTGATCTTAATCAGCTAATGGACCGGAGAGGCGCCTCACTGGACGATATCAACGTTAGGAAGGGACGCGTATGACTCAAGGCGATGCACGTCCCGCGAGGTGGCCTTACTCGCCCGGCGTTTACCTGGGGCGCCTGCTCTGGCGCATCGTCTGGGCAAGCGTCTGGAAGATCAGCTGGAAACGGTTCCGCGTCCTGCGGTCGACCCTATTGAGGTGGTTTGGGGCCTCGGGGTTCCGCAGAGTGGAGGTGCATGGGTCCACATGGGTTGAGATGCCGTGGAATCTGACCATGGGCGAAGACGTTTCAGTTGGTCCGCGCGTCATCCTCTATAACCTTGGCCAGCTGACCATCGGGCAGCGCAGCGTGCTGTCGCAGGACGTATACGTCTGCGGCGGCACTCACGATTACACGAAGTCGTCGTATCCACTGATCCGCACGCCGATTACCATCGGTGACGACGTATGGATCGCCGCCGGGGCATTCATCGGCCCAGGAGTGACGATCGGCGACGGCGCGGTGGTTGGCGCTCGCGCGGTGGTCGTTCGCGACGTGCCGCCTTGGACCGTAGTGGCGGGCAACCCGGCGAAGGTAATCAAAGATCGTCCGTTCTCCCGTGGCGGCGAGACGGCCGGCGTGCAACGCGAGTCAGACGTGCCCCCCGCCGCAGCGAAACAGGATTAAGTTCATGCCCCCCACCGTCCCAGCCACCCAACGCGCCGCCGTTGCGATCATGATCCTCACCAAGAATGAGGCAATCAATCTCCCCTATACGCTCGCGAGCGTGGCGGGTTGGGTGGATGACGTGTTCGTGCTCGACTCCGGGTCGACCGATGCCACACGCGAGGTAGCGGAGAAGTTCGGCGCGACGTTCGTTCCGCACGCGTGGGAAGGTTACGCGAAGCAGAAGAACTGGGGGTTGGACAACCTGCCGTTCCGGTCGCCGTGGATCTTCATCTTGGATGCCGATGAGGTGGTGACACCCGAGTTGCGAGAGGAACTGATCGGCGTGACGAACTTGCCGACGACAGAGGAGACGGGCTACTTCGTCAATCGCTACTTCATCTTCCTTGAAAAGCGAATCCGCCACTGCGGCTACTATCCCAGTTGGAACCTGCGGCTGTTTCGTCGTGGCAAGGCTCGTTACGAGGAGCGGGCGGTACACGAGCACATGGTGGTCGATGGCAGGGTCGGCTACCTGAAGCACGACATGGAGCACTACGACCGTCGGGGGCTTGAGGATTACATTGCGAAGCACAATCGCTACAGCACGTTGGAAGCCGAGGAGATGTACCGATTGGAACGCGGCGTTTCCGATGGTTCCGTAACGGCCACGCCGTGGGGCGACGCGATCCAGCGCAGGCGTTGGCTGAAGACGCGCGTCTGGCCGCGCCTGCCCGCCAAGTGGCTGGCCCGGTTCGTGTACATGTACCTGTACCGGCTCGGCATCCGCGACGGGGTCGTCGGCTTCCACTTCTGCCTGTTCCTGGCCAGCTACGAACACCAGATCACGATGAAGCTAAAGGCCCTGCGCATGGCGGGTCAGGGCGCATCGTCCGACAACGCGGGGCAATTGCCCTCGCCTGATGCATCCGTAAAGTAGTGCGAGCCGACTATCCCTTAACCCGAGAATTCTGTGCCCTCCATTCCTGATCATGCTTTTCGTGGAACGCGATCCTTAGTCACCGGCGGGGCTGGATTTATCGGGTCGCACTTGGCGACGGCGCTGGTGCGTCACGGCGCGAACGTCACCGTCGTCGACGACCTCTCCGGCACGTTTGGGTCTTGGGCGAACCTGGACAACGTGAACGTGAACCGCATCACGGCGTCCATCGCCGATGCTGACGCGGTGGCGCGGGCGGCGGAGGGGTGTGATTACGTGTTTCACCTGGCGGCGCTGGGGAGCGTGCCGGGGAGCGTGGCGGAGCCGCGGCGGTATCAGGAGGTGAACGTCGGGGGCACGCTGAACGTGCTGGAGGCGGCAAGGCAGGCGGGCGTGAAGCGGGTGATGTTCGCGGCCAGCAGCGCGGCGTACGGGGATAGTGAGGTGCTGCCGAAGGTGGAGACGATGCCCGTGCTGCCCAAGAGCCCCTACGCGGCCAACAAGGTCGCGGGCGAGGCGCTGTTGCGGGCGTACGCGGGCAGTTATGGGCTGGATACGGTCTCGCTGCGCTACTTCAACATCTTCGGGCCGGGGCAGAATGCGAACAGCGCTTATGCGGCCGTCATCGCGGCGTTTGCGAAGGCGATTCTCGCGGGGCAGCCGCCGGTGATCTTTGGAGATGGGGAGCAGTCGCGCGACTTCACGTATGTCGCCAACGCCGTGCATGCGAACCTGCTGGCGGCCCGATCGGAGACGCCGTTGAACGGGGCCGTGCTGAACGTCGCGACGGGCGTGCGGATTAACGTCAACCAACTGGCGGCCGAGATGCTGAAGCTGCTTGGGCGAACCGATCTAAAGGTCGTCCACAAGCCCGAACGGGCGGGCGACGTGAAGCATTCGCTGGCGGATCTTTCGGTGACGAAGGCGGCGCTGGGGTATGAGCCGATCGTCGATTTCTCGACCGGGCTGGCGGAGACGGTGAAGTGGTATCGGGGAGCGATGTAAAATCCCAAGCCCCAATGCCAAACAAAGTCCCAAGAACCAAATCCCAATCGGAAGTGGTTCGGCTCTTTGTCTGACTCTGTGCTCTCTGTGGCCTCTGTGGTTTAACTCCTTCTCTTGCCGCCCTGTTCGCCCGTCAAGGCTTCGCTAACCCGCGGCGGTTTGGGTAAGCGGAAACGCGAATTCGTGCACCATTTTGCACCATTGTGCACCATCGGGTGCGCGAGACGCGGGTGGCGATGTCCGCGGCGTTGGCTATTCGGTTGTCAAAGAACACGCTATCCATTTCTACGCTGGCGCTGCGCGATTGACGTGGTGATGGCGCAACGACCTGAGTTTTTCTTCGCGTCTTCCTTCGCGCCTTCGCGTCTTCGCGTCTCTTGCTCTCCCCGATCGCGGCTAGCGCCGCGGGGCAGACAAGAATGTCCGTCCCCACTGAATGAGCAAGACAGAATAGAGACAGACAAGAATGTCCGTCCCACCAAGAAGGGCAAAGACAATAAGAGACACAGGCAAGAATGCCTGTGCCACAGAAGACAGAGACAGAAGACGGGGGGAGAGAAATACGGGGGGAGAGACAGGCAGGAATGCCTGTCCTACAGAAGAGGATGACGGCGAAGTCGGCGTCGAACGGGTGGCAGCGGGTTAGTAGCGGACTAGTCGCTGGTCGCGGCGCTGGCTTTCATGGGGCGGTCGTCGTCGATGTCGTAGGGGCTGTCGGCGTTGTCGCCTTGCACCTCGATACGTTCGATCGAGATTGCCCGGCCCGTCGTTTCGTCGATCTCGGCGATCGCGCCGCACAGGCGCACGTCGGCGGTGGCCACGTCGAAGCTGTGGGGCATGCTCGTGGTCATGTGCTTCACCACGCGGTCCTTGCGCCGGCCCAGCACGCTGTCGTAGGGGCCGCACATGCCTAAATCGCTGATGTAGGCGCTGCCGTTGGGCAGGATTTTCGCGTCGGCGGTGGGAATGTGCGTGTGCGTGCCGAAGATGAAGCTGACGCGGCCGTCGAGCCAGTGGCCCATCGCCACCTTCTCGCTGCTGGCCTCGGCGTGCACGTCGGCAACGCACACCTTCACGTGCTTCGGCAGCCGTTCCAGCACGCGATTGGCCGCGGCGAAGGGATCGTCGCTCGGCAAGTTCATGTAGATGCGACCCAGCACCGCGAACACGCAGACCGGCACGCCGCTGTTGGTGGTGACGATGGTCGACCCCCGGCCCGCGGCGTCGGCGGCGAGATTGGCGGGGCGCACGATGCGCTCGGAGGTCGTCAGCGTCGGCACGATGTCGAGCTTGCGGTAAACGTGGTCGCCAAGGGTGACGACGTCCACGCCGTAGCTGCGCAGCTTGTGGAACAAGTTCTGGGTAATACCCGACCCGCCGGCCATGTTTTCACCGTTGGCGACCACGAGGTCGATCTTGCGCTCGCGCACGATCGCCGGCAGCTTCGCATGCACAACCTGCCGGCCTGGCCTGCCGACGATGTCCCCCAACGCTAAGATTCGTACGGGCATAAGTCGCGGAGTATAGCGGTTTTGGCGCTTCGCAGACAGGTGGCCGGGCGGCCAAGTGACGCGAGGCGGGAGAATGGGAAGATCCCGATTGCGTTTCGACGGGCAGGTGGGGTAGTGATGGAGGTGACAGAGCGATTCGGCAGGACGCCTGACGATGCGAGCATTACGGATCGCGGCGGCGGCGGCGGCGGCGGCGGCGCGCGCAAGTTGTCATCCCGATGGGAGCTTTGGCGACCTGACCCATCTCCCAAGGCCGCGAACCGTCCGTGGTTCGAGATCCCTCAGGTCGCCTTAGGCTCCCATCGGGATGACAACTTGCGCGCGAGGCGACAGAGTTTTGTCCGCTAGCCTTTAGGCTCCGCTGGGGGAGACAACTGGCGTAGGCGCGCGCTCCGGGCCGTAGCAGCGAATGGCCTGTTCGTCATCCGGATTTGTCCAAGGCAACCGTCACCCAATCCTCTCCCGGCGCATTCCGGCGGGGAACAGCGCCCTACGCAGGCGTACAATAAGACAGAGGCACCACGATGAGCACCCACGTTAAATACCTTCTGATTGGTGGCGGCCCCGCGAGCAGCGCGGCGGCGGAGGCGATTCGGACGCATGATCGCGAGGGCGATTTGCTGCTAATCGGCCAAGAGATCAACCGGCCCTACCGGCGTGGGCCGCTGGCGGGTGGGTACCTCGCGGGCACGGTGCGGCGAGAGGATTTGTTCACCCAGCCGGCGGGGTGGTTCGCGGAGCATGGGGTGCAGCTGCGCACTGGACGGCAGGCGACGCACCTCGATCCGGCCCGGGCAACGGTCATGCTGGATGATGGTCGCGACGTGTCCTACGACAAGTTGCTGATCGCCACGGGGGCGGCGGCGGTGCGGATCAGTGTGCCGGGCAGCGAGCTGCCGGGGCTTTACTATCTTCGTACGTTGGAAGACGCCAATCGGCTGCACACCGCGATCGAGAAGGCCAAGGCCGATGGTCGGCCGCACGAGCGCGGGCGTGGCCGGGCGCTGGTGATCGGGGCCGGGCTTCAAGGGGCGGAACTGGCGGCCACGCTGACGACACTCGGGATCGCGGTGACGCTGACGACCGCCCTGCCGCATGCCTGGGGACGATTTGCGGGCGATGCGACGGCGGCTTACGTGACGCGCGTGCTGGAGGCCCACGGGGTCGCGGTGCGGGCGGGGCTGTCGTTGGCGCGATTGGCCGGCGATGGTCGCGTTCAACGGGCGGTGTTTGCGGATGACTCGACGGTCGATTGTGATTTCGTCGTGGTCGCGATGGGCGTGACGCCCGTAAAGCAGTTGTTGCGCGGCACGAGCATCTCCGCCGAGCGAGCGATCCTTGTCGACGAGGCCGGCCGCACGAACGTGCCGGGAATCTTCGCCGCCGGCGATTGCTGCGCGTTTTACGATCCGCTGTTCGGCAAGCATCGGCTGAGCGACCACTGGGATAGCGCCCCGGTCACCGGCGCCATCGCGGGCCGGAACATGGCCGGTGAGGACGTGCGGTTCGACGGCGTCAGCACGTTCGCGTCGCGCGTGTTCGATATTGCGTTAACGGGTTACGGCGAACCGCGGTTCGTGGACCGCCGGATCGTGCGTGGTCAGCCTGGGGCGGCCGGTGGGTTCATCGAGATCGGCATCGCCACCGACGGGCGGGTGTGCCAGGTGCTATGCGTGGACTGCGAGGAACCGGCCGCCGCGGAACTGGTGCGGCATCGGGTGAACGTGAATGGGCGGGAAGAATCGCTGAAGGATCCCCATCAGCCGCTGGCCGGCTTCGTCGGCTGAGGTGGATGGGGCCCCTCTTCACGTGGCATGGGCGTCTCGCCCATGCGTGTGAACAGAACAGATGATTTTGTTTCTACCAGTCTGCTTCGACCGCGCAGCAGCAACAGATCAAATTTCTTGGCCTAACCACGTGCATGGGCGAGACGCCCATGCCACGGCCGGAGTTGCCGGCCTCGCGCTGCATCCTCAAGGAAACTTGAGGCTGGCGGACAATACTCCTCACGGCCACTAATCCAACCTGTCATCCCGAGCGGAGCCGAAGGCGACGGGAGGGATCTTGACTGGCCGGGAATCGCTTGACCGATCGAGATTCCTCAGGTCGCCTAGGCTCCCATCGGGATGACACGGGTAAATGGCCACGCGAAGGGTTCTGTCCGCTAGTCTTTTGGCCAACAAAAAACCCGCGTGGGCCTTCGCAAGGTGAAAGTTCACGCGAAGACCCACGCGGGCCAAGTGACATCGGTTGAATCGCGGGCCAGCTTAAACGCAACCCGCGCGCGTTCATCATCGAACGCTCGCCGTGACGGCCGTTAGGCGCTCGCGTGCGTCTTCTGGAAGCCGGCGTCGACGTTGTCGTCGATCTCGGCCTCGGCGCGGCAGCCGACAATGGCGGTCGTCAGGAACAGACCCAGGAAGGCAATGCTCAGCATCTTCAACATAACGTTCTCCTGCTTCATGGCGACTATCCGCCATGAGTATGTGCAGGACCAATCACAAACGCGGTGCCAAGCGACCACGGCCGTATTTATGGACGGAAATTGATGAGACGGTGTGAGGCTGCCGCTAAAATGTCGTAGCGATTGCGTGTGCGGCGTGTGAAATGTCGGGGTGATTGGCCGAACGACGTGCCGGGTGTGTGGTCCGATCCCCTCTCCCGGTACTCCGGGGGAGGGTTAAGGTGGGGGCGTGAGAGCGTATCCGCCCAGTACGGGCCCCCTCCCTAGCCCTCCCCCGGAGTACCGGGAGAGGGGACCAGAGCGCAAGCCCGGTGAGGCTATTACGCAGGCCGGGGTGCCGTGGATTGTTCTTCGTCCAACAGGTGCGGAGCGCGGTCGGTGTCGCGCTTCAGGTAGATCGATCCCCACGCCCAGAAGATGCCACTGAGCAGGATCGTCAGCGAGACGACCACGAACCCGACCTTGAAGCTCCAGTGGTCCTTCACCCACCCAATGATCGGCGGGCTGATCGCGTCGCCGAACGCGTGGATGATGAAGATGTTCATCGCGAACGCCGTCGCGCGGATCGAGGGGTGCGTCACGTTCGCCAAGGCCGTGTTGCTCGGGCCGGTGTTGAAGAACAGGCAGAAGACCGCGGCCGCGAGGATGCCCCAGGCGTAGGGGAAGTCGACGACGAGCATCAACAGCAAGAGCGGGAAGCCCAGCAGCATGCCCGCGGCCGACACGATGAAGTAGGCCCCGCCCCACCCGCGCTCGCGCAGCTTGTCGCCGGCGATGCCACCCAGGATGGTCGCGAACAATCCCGACACGACGACGATGCCGCCGAACGTGGGCGTGGCGACGCTTTCGCTCAGGCCGCGCTCGGTCTTGAGGTAGGTGGGCATCCAGAACGAGATGCCGCCCATGGCAAACGTGAACGACGTCATTGCAAGGCAGTTCAGCACGTACGACGGCGTGCGGACGAGCGTCACGTAATCGGACAGCGTCGCCTTGCGATGCGGCGTCGCCGAATCGCTCAGGCCGCGCGGTGGTTCCTTCATCCGCAGACACCAGATGCCCAGCAGAATGCCCGGCGGCAGCGTCAGCAAAAACGCCCAGTGCCAGTTCCCGCGCGACGCAAACAGGCCGCCCAGCACGAACCCCAGCGCGCTGCCCACCGGAATGGCCGCGTAAAACCACGCCATGATCCGCCCGCGGATCGCCACCGGGTACAAATCGGCCAGCAGCGTCGGCGCCACCGGGCCGTACGCCCCTTCGCCCACGCCGATCAGGCATCGCATGACCAGCAAGAACAGGTATCCCAGTGACAGTCCGGTCACCACCGCGATCTGATCGAATAGCGCGTAGCCCTCCAGCCGCACCCCCGCGAAGTGGGCCAGCCCCGAAGCGCCGCTGGCAAGGCTCCACAGGATGACGCCCACGCCGATCAGCGCCCATCGCGGAAACCGGTCGGCCATCCACCCGAAGATCGGCGAGGTAACCATGTACGACAACAGGAACGCCGTCGACAGCCACCCCATTGCCGTGTAGCTGACCCCGAACTCCTCGCGCACCGGCTCGGCGACGGCGGCGAGGATGTAGCGATCGATGTAATTGAAGAGGTTGATGACCAGCAGCAGGATGAGCGCCTGCCGCGCGCCGGGCGCCGGCGCGACGCGTTCGTTGGGGTCGATCGGAAGTTCGGCCGACGATGCGGTGGCTGGTGTCATCCGGCGGCGATCATGGCCTGCTCAGTTCGCGATTGCAAACGCGGTGGGAATGGGCAGGTGACAGACGGGCGATTCGGAAGAACGGCCTATCGATCGAAGACGGCATCTCAGCTGCGCCCGCGCATCTGTCATCCCTAGGGGAGCTTAAAGGCGGGCGGACAGACTCTGTCGCCTCAAGCGCACGTGTCATCCCGATGGGAGCCGAAGGCGACCTGAGGGATCTCGAACCACGGACGGTTCGCGGCCTTGGGAGATCCCTCAGGTCGCCAGGGCTCCCATCGGGATGACACGTGCAGTAGCGCCACGTTCACTGTCCCCCACTCCGCACTCCGCACTCCGCAATCCGCAATCCGCGCACAAAACGACCCCCGGCTCTTTCGAGTCGGGGGTCGCGCGTTGGGACCTATGAGATCCGCATTGGAGGCTGCATTCCCGGGGCGCTGTCGCGCGGCGAACCGCGCTTTAGTCCCGGACGAGCCTCATATAACTAGGCCCTGCTACCCTTGCAGCAGGCGCAGGGCGGCCTGAGGGGCCGAGTTGGCCTGACTGAGCACCGTGCTCGCAGCCTGCGACAGGATCTGCGCACGCGTCATCTCGGCGGTCTCGGCGGCGAAGTCCGTGTCGCGGATCGCGCTCTCGGCGGCGCTGGCGTTCTCGAACGCGACGCCCAAGCTGTTGATCGTCGAGCCGATCGTGAACTTCTGGAACGCGCCCAGTCGTCCGCGGATGCCCGAGACCTGTTTGATCGAGCGGTCCAAGATCTTCTGGGCCGTCGTCAGGTTGTCGCTGGTCAGGCTGTTGGTTCCGCCCGAGCCGATGCTCGAGAGGAAGCCCAGCGTCGTGTCGCCGAGCGACCCGGTGCTGACCGACGCGATGCCGATGCTCGCCTTGTCGGTTTCGGTCACCTTCGAGCCGAGCGCGAACGTGGCGCCACCACCGATGATGCCGAACGTCTTCGTCTGGTTGTTGATGTTGACCGTCTTGGCCAGGTCGAACTCGATGTCGACGTTGCTGGAACGGTACTGGACGCGCAGGCCGTCGGTCTGGGCGGTCGACCCGTTGACGGTGACGTTGGCGTCGACGCCGTAGTCCTTCGTGCTGGTGAGCGCGAAGGTGCCGGTGAGGGCCTTCAAGCCGACGAACTGCGACGAGCCGAAGGTCGTGCTGTTCACCTGCAGGCTGCCACCGACGATCGCCGCCGACACGCCGGTCGCCGTCTTCACACCGTTGATCGCGGTCGCGATGGACGACACGGTGGTGCCGCTGGCGAACGAGAGCTGTTCGGTGCCGTTGTTGCCCGAGATCTCGAGCGTGACGGTGTCACCGCTGACCGAGCCACCACTGTAGGTGATCGTGCCGGTCTGGGCGCTGGTGACGACCTGCACGACCACCGACACGTTGGCCCCGTCGGGGATGCGGGTCGAGTTGACCTGCAGGTTCTGCACCGCGCTGGTGCCGACGCTGCTGGTCGTGTAGTCGTAGTTGCCGTTCAGCAGCTTCGTGCCCTGGAAGGCCGTGCTCTGGGCGATGCGGTTGATCGTGCTCAGCACGCTGTCGACCTGCAGCTGGTTGGCGGCCAGTTCCTCGGTGCTCAGGCCACCGCTGTTGGCGCTTTGGTTCAGCAGGCCCTGAAGTTCGACCAGCAGGCTGCTGACCTCGTTCAAACCACCCTCGGCGGTGCCGATGATGTTGCTGGCCCGCTGGGCGTTGTCGATGGCGGTCGTGATGCCGACCTTCTCGGCACGCAGGTTTTCGCTGGCGATCAAACCGGCCGGGTTGTCGGCACCGGTGTTGATCTTCAGACCGGTGCTGAGACGTTGCAGGCTGGTGTTCAGCGTGCTGTTGTTCTTACCGAGGACCCGCTGCGAGATCAGCGAGCTGACGTTGGTGTTAATGCGGCTCATGTTGTCTCTCCGTGACTGTGATGAATCCTAAGTGTCGGGGCACGCGCCCCGGCCGAATGGCGCGATCGGTCCGATCGCGGCAAGCGGCGTCAAACGTTTCCCTTGAGCTATCGTTGTGTTGCCGGCACGACCAAGGGGTCGAATCGTGCCGGCCGATCGCTGGGAGGCCCTTCGCGGCGAAGAGTCATCCGTGTCTGTCGCGACCCGTACCTCCCAGGCGGGAGCATGTCATGCAGGAGCCGTTTAACGAGTGCACCTGCGTATCAGCCCGACCTCTCCTTTCCCATAAATCCCGGCCGTGGTTCAGACGGTTGCGTCCGAACTCGTGCCACGCGGAGATGTCATCGTCGGGCATGAAATATTCGCTTGTGGTTTTCGGCAGGCTCGGCAAATTCGCGCATTATCGGGCGAAAGCTGCGTGACCCTTGCGCGGTCGATTTGCGGTCTTCAGCCGCGGGAGCGGCGCATTATCGGACCCGCGCAGAGGTTGCGCACCGCGCCGCACACGTCCCGATTTTTGCGCCGCTTCGGTCCCACGCGAAGCTTCCCGGCATCGGTTCACCTTTTCGGGGGGAGCGGACGGCCCGCGAATGGGCACGAATCGACGCGAAGGAAGAGGAGCGGATATCACGATTTCTTATTCGTGTTACTTCGTGCCCATTCGTGGGCAGCTCTTCAATCCGGGAACTTGGCACCCCCCACCGCTCTCGTCCACCTGCTACAATTCCGCTTTACCGACCGCTGCGGAACCGATTCTCATGACTTCATCTCCCCCAATAATGCGTCTCGACCCCAAGCGAGTCTTGGCCGACCTGAAGGAACTGCGCACGCTCACCGGCGACGCCGACGGCGCGCAGCGCGTCGCGTTCACGCCGATGTGGGCCACCGCCCGGCAATGGCTGCGCGACAAGCTAGCGGCGTTGCCGGTCGACGTGAAACAGGACCCCGCGGGCAACCTGTGGGCGAAGCTGCGCGGGCAGTCGGACAAGGAACTGCTGATCGGCGGGCACATCGACTCCGTCCCCAACGGTGGCTGGCTCGACGGTTGCCTGAACACGCTGGCCGGCCTTGAAGTGCTGCGGCGGTTGGCCGAGTCGGAGACGCCGCCGGCGGTGACGGTGCGGCTGGTCGACTGGGCGGACGAGGAAGGCGCGCGCTTCGGCCGCAGCTTGTTCGGGTCGAGCGCCGCATCGGGCGCGCTGGTGCCGGATGACGTGCGCGATCTAACCGACAAGGCCGGCATTCGATTCGCCGACGCGGCGCGCGAGCATGGCGTCGAGATGCACATGGCCTTGGAAGCGCGCTTCGAACTGCAGAAGGCGGCCGCGTATCTGGAACTGCACATCGAGCAGGGCCCGGTGCTGGAAAGCCTGGGCCTGCCGCTGGGCGCGGTCGAAGGCACGTTTGGCGTCGAACGGCACGCGATCACCTTCACGGGCCAAGCCGCTCATAGTGGTTCGACGCCGATGGCCCACCGCCGCGATGCGCTGGCGGGCGTGTCGCGCCTGCACCTGGCGATCCGCGAGATCGCGGTGAAGCATGGCGGCGTCTGCACGGTGGGCAGCGTTACGACCAAGCCCGGCATCGTGACCGCCGTCGTCGGTGAAGCGACGATGACGCTCGACCAGCGGCACCTTCGCGCCGATGCCTTAGCCGCGATGTATCGCGAGGCCGTGGCGGCCAGTGAGATAATCGCCGCCGAAGAGAAGATCGACGTCAGTTGGAAGCCGATCTGGCAGATTCAGCCGTTCCCGTTTCACCCCGAGCTGATCGACCTGGCCGACCGCGCCATCACCGCCACCTGCGGCCAAAGCCACCGCCTGCCCAGCGGTCCGCTGCACGACGCCGCCGAGGTCTGCCGAGCCGGTGTGCCGACGGTGATGCTGTTCGTGCAGAGCCTGCACGGCATCAGTCACAACAAGATCGAAGATACGAAGGAAGAGCACATCGAGCAGTCGGTGGTGGCGCTGGATCGATTGGCGGACATGACGATGCGGTGGATCTTGGAGCGATGAGGTACGGCACTCCGACCGTGGCATGGGCGTCTCGCCCATGCTCGTGGATTGGAATGGAGATTTGATTGGTGGCAGTATCCTTCGACCGCGCAGTTGCCACAAATAAAGTCTTCTGACCTCATTACATGCATGGGCGAGACGCCCATGCCACGGTAAAGACGCAAAAAAAAGAAGGGCAGGCACGAAGGCCTGCCCCTACATCATTGCCATTGGAACCATCCTACTTCTTCCCATCCCCCGACTGTTCCAGGGAGTAGTTCGGGGCTTCCTTGGTGATCGTGATGTCGTGCGGGTGGCTTTCGGCCATGCTCGCGGCGCTCACACGGCAGAAGCGGGCGTTCTTGCGCAAACTCGGGATGTCCTTCGTGCCGCAGTAGCCCATGCCGGCCCGCAAACCGCCGACCATTTGATAGACGAAGTCGCCGAGCGGCCCGCGGTACGGCACGCGGCCTTCGACGCCTTCGGGCACCAGCTTGCTCGTCTTGCTGACGGCCGCCTGGCCGTAGCGGTCTTTGCTGCCCTGCACCATGGCGCCCATGCTGCCCATGCCGCGGTAGGTCTTGTACCGCCGGCCAGCATGAATGATCAGTTCGCCCGGGCTTTCGTCCAGGCCCGCAAACAAGCTGCCCATCATGACGCACGATGCGCCCGCCGCGATGGCCTTGGTGATGTCACCACTATGACGGATGCCACCATCGGCGATCACCGGCACGCCCGCGGGGTCGGCGACGCTGACGGCGTCGAAGATCGCGCTCACCTGCGGCACGCCCACGCCGCTCACGATGCGCGTCGTGCAGATTGCCCCGGGGCCGATGCCCACCTTCACGCCGTCCACGCCCGCGTCGATAAGGTCCTTCGCGCCCTGCGCCGTCGCGACGTTGCCGGCGATCACCTGGATGTCGTACTGCTTCTTGATCTGCCGCACCGTCTCGATCACGTTGCTGCTGTGACCGTGGGCCGTGTCGACGATGATCACGTCGACGTCAGCGTTGATCAGGGCTTCCACCCGCGCAAAGTCGCGCACGCCCGTCGCCCCGCCCACGCGCAAGCGGCCGCGCTTGTCCTTGCAGGATGCCGGGAACTGGTGCAGCTTGTCGATGTCGCGCATCGTGATCAGCCCCGCCAGCCGGCTCTCCTTATCCACCAGCAGCAACTTCTCGACCTTCGCGTGGTACAGGATGCGCTCGGCGTCATCCAGCGTGGTGTTCTCCGGCGCGGTGACGAGGTTCGTCTGCGTCATCACCTCGCCCACCCGGCGGTTGTCGTCCTCCTGAAACTTCAGGTCGCGGCGCGTCATGATGCCCAGCAGCTTCGGCGCCTTGCCATCGCGGCGGGCGCGAACGGGCGCTTCCATCACCGCGGGACCACCCTCGGCCGTCGCCGATGCCGTGATCGACATCGGCCCGGCGGGCAGCGCGACTGCCTCGTCGACAATCGGAATGCCGCTGACGTTGTACTCGCGCATGATGCGCCGGCACTCGCCGATCGTCGCGCTCGGCGGGAGCGTGATGGGGTCGGTGATGATGCCGTTCTCCGACCGCTTTACCTTCTCAACCTCGCGGGCTTGGTTCTCAACTGACAGATTTTTGTGGATAATGCCGATGCCACCCTCTTGCGCCAGCGCGATCGCCAGGGCCGCCTCGGTGACGGTGTCCATGGGCGCGCTGATCAGCGGGATGTTCAGCTCGATGCCGCGCGTGAGGCGCGTGTGCGTGTCGGCGTCGGAGGGGATGAAATCGCTGCGGGCGGGAATCAGCAGGACGTCGTCGAAGGTGATGCCGTCCTGAACGATCTTCGGGTGTTCCATGTGTCAGTGTTACGGCCCGCGGGCGCGGATGTCAAGATGATCGTTCCGGTCCCACTGCCGCAACGATGGCGTAGGTTCAGAGAGGCGGGAAGAATGACCAATGCCCAAATCCGAATGACCAATCAAGCCCCAATGACCACTGACGAATGACCAATGAACTTCCTGTTCTTGATCATTGGGAGTTGGACATTCATTGGTCATTCGGATTTGGGTATTGGGCATTCGAATAGCCCCATCGCCCAATTCTGTTGTCTTCCCCATACCAACTCTCTATAAGGCCTTGCGATGATCGGCGGCAACCTCATCGACAGTCTTGGCACTGCCATCCTGGCGGTTGGGGAGGTTCACGGGCTGGAGTTGATTCAGGATCTGGCCGTCATCATGTGCGTCGCGGGGGTGGTGACGGTTTTGTTCCGCAAGCTGCGCCAGCCGGTCGTGCTGGGGTACATCCTGGCCGGCCTGATCGTCGGCAACCACACGCCCATCAAGCTGATCGCCGACGAGGCCAACGTGAACACGTGGGGCAACATCGGCGTGATCTTCCTCATGTTCAGCCTGGGGCTGCACTTCAGTTTGCGCAAATTGGCCGAGGTGGGCGCAACGGCCTTCTTGGCCGCGTCGCTGGAGATCGTGGGGATGCTGACGTTGGGCTACTACGTCGGCCTTGCGTTCGGCTGGAAGCCGATGGACGCGCTGTTCCTGGGCGCGATCCTGTCGATCTCGTCGACCACCATCATCATCAAGGCCCTGACCGAGCTGAAGCTGGTGAAGGAGCGCTTCGCGGAGGTCATCTTCGGCATCCTGATCGTCGAGGACATCCTGGCGATCGCCATGCTCGCGCTGCTCAGCGGCATCGCCAACACCGGCGGGCTGGCAGCCGACGAGGTCGCGGTGACGTTCGGTAAATTGGGCATCTTTCTGGTCATCACGCTGGTGGTCGGCCTGCTGGCGGTGCCGCCGCTCATGCGGTTCGTCGCGGGCTTTAAGAACGACGAGGTGCTGCTGGTCTCGGTGCTGGGGCTCTGCTTCGGCGTATCGTTGATCGCGGTGAAGATGGAGTACAGCATCGCGCTGGGCGCGTTCCTGATCGGCGCGATTATGGCCGAGGCGCGCGAGGCGGGGAAGATCGAGGCGCTGATCGCGCCGGTGCGCGATTTGTTCAGCGCGGTCTTCTTCGTCACCGTGGGCATGCTGATCGACCCGAAGGTCATCCTGACCGACTGGTGGAAGGTGCTGGTGCTGGTCGCAGTCGTGATCGTCGGCAAGGTGATCACCTGCGCCGCGGGCACGTTCTTAGCCGGGCACAGCACGCGCACGAGCATGCGCGTGGGCATGGGGCTGGCGCAGATCGGTGAGTTCTCGTTCATCATCGCGCAGCTTGGGCTGACGACCGGCGTCACCAGCCCGTTCCTCTACCCGATCGCCGTCGCGGTGTCGGCCATCACCACGCTGACCACGCCGTACCTCATTCGCTCGTCCGACCCGATCGTGCATTGGTTCGACCGCACCGCCCCGCGCAAGATCACGACGCCGCTGGGCGTGTACAGCCAATGGGTGAAACGACTCGGCACGCGCGGCACCGATCCCGCAAGCGAGCAGATCCGCAAGCTGAAGCGCAAGTGGGCAATCCAGATCGGCCTGAACGTCGCGATGATCACCGGCCTGTTCGTCGCCGGCGACCGCGTCGGGCGCCACACGGACGACTGGATTCCCAGTTTGCCGCAGTGGACGGGTGGCCCCAAGGCGGCGATCTGGTTCCTGGCGGTGCTGCTGGCGCTGCCACTGCTGGTGGCGACGTTCCGGAAGATGCGCGCGATCGCTTGGGTGATCGCCGAGACACGGGTGACGAAAGCCCGGGCCAAGGAGCAGACGCGTGCAATTCGGACGATCGTCGCCAACACGCTGCTGGCCGGCGCCAGCGCGCTGATGATTTTGTGGATCGCGATCCTCAGCGCCGCCGTCCTGCCACCGTGGCCGGTGCTGGTGCTATTCGCGGTCATCGCGACCGCTGTGGCGGCCGTCCGCTGGAACGCGATGGTGCGGCTGTACGCCAATGCGCAGGTCGCGCTGCACGAGACGCTGACCCGACCGCACGCCGAGATCGACCACGACACAGAGACGCGCGCGATCCCACCGATCTTGCGCGAGGCGTCGCTGGAGACGATCACGCTGCCGGTGGCCTCCCCCGCCGCCGGGCTGCTCATTCGCGAGTTGCAGCTGCGCACCCGCACCGGCGCCAGCGTCGTCGGCATCCAACGCGACGGCCACAGCCTGGTGAACCCCGGGCCGGACGACGACCTTCAACCGGGCGACCAAGTGCTGCTGATTGGCACGCAGGCGCACTTGGAAAACGCGGTCGGCTTGCTGATGGGAACGAAGACTGATGGGACGGGGTGAGGGGGAAGAATGCCGAATCGAATAATGGCAACTCGTCTGACATTCCTTGGTCGTCGGTACGCGTGCAGCCCTCCGGCATTCGGCATTGAGTATTGCGAGGATATATATTGCGAGAACAAAGCGGCGGTGAATGCCGTCAATTGCCGTTTTACCCAATGCCGATGCAAGGAAGTCGGACTGTGAGGCTCAGCATGAAGAAAGACGCACTTTACTCGGCAGTAGCTTCGGCCATCAACTTCGCTTTGTTTATTCTGCTGGTAGTGCTGACAACAGTGTATATTCCTTCGCTGATGGGATTGAATTACTGGTGGGTTTACACCTTGGTCGCGATCCTTAGTTTCCTTGCTTATGGTTATCTGGTGCAGTGGGTTCTATCGTTCGGCGTTAATACCATGCTTCTATGGCTGTTCTTCGGTCGTGACATCGAAAAGCGGAAGTGACTTCGCCACATGCAACCGATCCCTAGCTGCTCGCTAGTCCACTAGGCAGCTCCTCCCCTACTTCTTCACCGACATCGCCGAACTCATCGCCCCCTGGCGCATGTAGCCACCGATCGCCATCGAAATGGAATCGATGGTGACGAAGGCCTGCGGGTCGACCTCGTGGGCGATCTTCAGCAGCGACTGGGTGCGTTTGCGGGCGCTGACGATGAAGAGGATCTGGACCTCGTGCTCGCGCCCCTCGCCGCGCACGGTGGTGACGCCAAAACCTTCGGCACGCAGGCGGTCGCGCAGTGTCCCGGGGTGGGACTTGCTGATCACGCGCACCATCACCTGCCCGGCGGCGATCCACTGCTCGATTGAGATGCCAACCAGAATGCCGCACGCGTAACCGGCCGCGTAGCCGATCATCTTCGGGCCGCTCAGGTCCTTCATCACGTGCGAGATCGCCAGGATGAAGATCGACGCCTCCACCAATCCCAGCGCCGCCGCCGTCCACTTCGAGCCGCGCATCACGAACAGCACCCGCAGCGTGCCGATGGAAACGTCGATCACGCGAAGGCAGAAGATGAACAGCGCCGCCAGGAAGATCGCCATGCGGGCAGATCATACAGACTGGCCATGTCAGGGGCACCGCACCGAATAAGATGGAACCTTCATCATTGCGGGATCGATTCCCATCTCGCATCGACCAATTCGTATCGCGGCGCGCTATCGCGGACGCTTTCAAAACCAGGAACCCGTCGCAGTCGCCCCGTCACACGAACCGGCTCCCCGACCGTCAACTTGCGGTCCGCACGTGCCGATGCGAACGCGATGCGAGCGTCGCCATGTTGCAGCGTGGCCTGCTGTACCGGCCTCAGCCCTCGGCCCGGTGGCAGCGTGAGGCAGAAGTTGCCCTCCCACCGCGCCTCCGGCATCACGTACGCCGAGCGGGCAACCGTCCCCTCGAGCCGCACAGCTTGGCCCACGAACGGTTCCACATCCCCACCCGCTGGCACCGAACGCGCGGCACAGCCACCCCATCCCGCAGCGGCCAGAAGCATCGTGACAACATGCATTTGTCGCATCCGTAGAAAGACACGCGAAACGGCCATCCGTTGGACCGGATATTCGAGACGAAACGGCCGCCATGAATTAGAATCTGCCGCGGTTGCGTCCGCTTATTCCGGAAGGCTTATGCCCGCGATTCCCATCACCGTTCCCGGCATGTTGCGACACGCGATCGACGACGCGGCGTTCGTCACGATCGACGCCGCCACGCTGCCCGACCTCGTCGCCCAACTCAAGCGCCGCCACCCACTGCTGGTGCCGCTCGTCTGGACCGAAACCGGCGAACTCCGCAAACACGTCCTGATCTTCCTGAACGACACCGCCAGCCGCTGGCTCCCCTCGCCCGACATGCCCCTGAAGGACGGCGACCGAGTGACCATCGTGCAGGCCGTATCGGGCGGGTGATGATATTTTCATCAAACCACCATCCCCACCGCTCCCGGCTTCGCAGTCGGACGAACGTAGATAGCGGTTGCACAGCCTGTCCGTCCGCGAAACCGCAAACGATAACTTCACCCGTCCCACGCGCCGCGGGCGATCGCTACAGTCGATCCCATGTTCTGGCACCCCTTCGTCATCGGCGGCATCCTGCTCGGCATGGGATTGGGCGCGTTTGTCGACGGCATCGTGCTGCACCAGATTCTTCAGTGGCACCACCTCGTCTGCATCACCGACCATTGCACGCCGCTGAGCATCGAACACCTTCAACGGCAGAACCGACAGGACGGTTACTTCCACCTCGGCGCGCTCGTCCTGACCATCGTCGGCAGCTACCGCGTCTTCCGCACCGCCCAACTGCCGGACGTGCCGCGCTCGCCACTGGCGTTCGTCGGCGCCACGTTGTGCGGCTGGGGCGCATTCAACCTGATCGAAGGGCTGATCAACCACCAGTTCCTGCAGATCCACCACGTCCTGCCCGGCCGCCCGTACGAGTTCGCTGCGGACATGGCCTTTCTGGCGTCGGGGGTCTTGCTGATCGTCATCGGCTATCTGCTGCTTCGCCGGGCGTTTCGTCACCGCGACATAACGCGATGATGCGTAACGTCGAGTGGGTCCATGTTCACGCGTGGCATCGATCGAACTTTTCCCCTTGTTCACCGCCACCGCTGAGGCCGTAACTTTGGCGGGTGAGCGACGGTGGGACGGCCATTCTTCGTGTCTGTCTCTCTTCGCGTTGCGCTCCCCCGCGATTAAAAGAGACGCGAAGTCGCGAAGACGCGAAGCCGAACGCGAAGCGGGACCGAAAGAGGAAGTCGGCCTCGTGTCGCGACGGCGGTCTGGGTAAGGCAAAACGCGAGACCGTGCACCATTTTGCACCATTGTGCAACATCGGGTGATGGCGAAGGAGCCCATTACAGGAATCGCGTCGGCTATTCGGTTGTCAAAGAACACGCTATCCATCTCTACGCTCGCGCTGCGCAGAAGACGCGGCATTGGCGCAACACGCTCTGCTTTTCTTCGTGTCCTCCTTCGCGTTCTTGGCGCCTTCGTGGCTCCCTCACTTCTTGAGCGCGGCTCCGCCGCGTGGCAGACAAGAATGTCCGTCCCACCAAAGAAGAGACACAGGCAAGAATGCCTGTGCCACAGAAGTGAGAAGAAGGAATACGGGGAGAGATGAATTCGGGGGGAGAGACAGGCAGGAACAGAAGAGGGAACCCGGGTTTGAGGTGGCGCGGGAGACCATGCAAGAAGGGCTGGGTCGCTTATCGCGATCCAGCCCTTTGTTCTTTTTGTGATGAAGGCGACCGGCAAGCCGGTGGCTATATGGCGGTGGTTACACCGCGGCGCGCATGGCTTTGACGCATTCGGTCAAGGCGGGCACCGGGTTCTGGGGTTCGGCTTCGTACTCGATGACGGCCATGCCGGCGAAGTTGGTCTCTTCCAACGCCTTCACGAAGGCGGGCAGGTTGAGGTTGCCGGTGCCGACGACGACGTCGGTCCACTGTCCGCGGCGGTCGAAGGTGAAGTCCTTGTAGTGCACGCCGTACACGCGGCCCTTGAAGGTCTCCCGGGCCCACTTCACGGGGTCGCCGCTCGGGCCGGTCTGCATGCACCAGGCGGTGTCGATGTTCACACCGATGCGCTCGCCACCGAGCTTCAGAATGTACGCGATCTCGTCGGCGCTGCCACCGAACATGTATCCGCCGTGGCAGTGCAGGCCGATGCGCATGCCGTACTCTTCAGCCAGCTTGGCGGTCGCGGGGACGGCCTTCTCGAACGAGTCGACGCGGAAGTGGGCGCTGATGTGCTTGGCGCCGGCGATCTTGGCGCACTCGAACCACTTGCGCTCCTTCTCGGCGTCACCGACGAAGGTCTGCACGCCCAGCGACACGATCTCGACGCCGCCCTGCTTGTAGATGTCGACGATCTTCTTGAAGCCTTCCGGATCTTCGAAGTTCGCGTGCACGCCGCAGATCTCAAGCTTGCTGAGGCCGATCTGCCGCACGAGCTTGGCGACCTCGGTGTTGTCTTTGAACTCGCGGAAGCAGTAGCTTTGAACGCCAAAGTCGCGGGCGGGAGAGAGAGCGGCCATGGGATGGTTTCCTTCCTCAAAGGGGTATCGGTTGCTGTTCTACTTCAACTGTCATCCCGAAGGTAGCCTAAGGCGACCTGAGGGATCTCAAATGACGAGCGTCGCTGATACTGGGAGATCCCTCAGGTCGCCTTAGGCTCCCATCGGGATGACACCCTGAACGATTTGCGACGGACCACGGACCACGTACCAAATAAAAGAACCGGCAGATTACTCTGCCGGTTCGTAAGTGCAATGCAAACGTCAAATCGCTCAGCGAACCCAAATTACCGATAAAATTCGATGATCAGGTTCATGTTCACTTCGAACGGCACATCTTCCGGCGTCGGCAGCTGGTTGATCTTGCCGGTGAGCTGGGCGGGGTTCCACTCGATCCAGTTCGGCACGTTGTGGCCGGCGTTCTGTTCCATGTTGTCGCGCAGGACCTTCTGGATGCCTTCCTTGAAGGTGATCGTCTGGCCGGGCTGCAGGCGATAGCTGGCGATATCGGTCTTCTGACCGTCAACCATCACGTGCCCGTGGGCGACGATCTGACGGGCCGCCCAGATCGTGCGGCCGACGCCGAGGCGGCGGATGACGTTGTCCAGGCGCAGCTCCAACAGCTGCATCATCGAGCTGGCGGTGTTGCCCTTGCTCTTCTTGGCATCATCCAGCGTGCGGCGGAACTGCTTCTCGAGCATGCCGTAGTGGAAGCGCAGCTTCTGCTTCTCGGTCAGACGCACACCATATTCGGTGTTACGGCGACCACGGAACCCATGCTGGCCGGGCAGCTGCAGTTCCTTGGCGGTGTGCTTGGGGATGTCGGCGATCGGTACGCCAACGCGACGGGACAGACGAACCTTCGGACCTACGTAACGGCCCATGACAAACACGCTTTCTACGGGCAACTACCGGCCCGCTCAAAACTTGCGACGCGACGGAAAACGCTCCACCGACTGACTCGCGTTGCCCGGAATCATGGTTTTGAGGCATGAAACCGAGATGGCCATAACGGCCATGGGGCGAACAGTATACGAAATCGCAGGATTGGATCAAGGTCGTCCCGGCCCCGGGCCAGCTCCTCTTCTGTAGGACAGGCATTCCTGCCTGTCTCTCCCCCCCCGTCTGACTCTCCCCCGTATTGTCGAAAACAAAATCCCAAGCCCCAATGCCAAACAAATAACCAAGCACCAAATCCCAATCAGAGGGATTCTTTGGTAGTAGGTCAGTTTGAAGTGGCACGGGTTTCAAACCCGTGTTCTGGAGCGAAGACACGGGTTTGAAAACCCGTGCCACGAGGGAAGGTGTGGAAACTGACCCACTACCGATTCTTTGCTCTGTGTCTGCCTCTGTGCTCTCTGTGTCCTCTGTGGTTCAATCGCTTCTTCCCCACTGAATACGGGGGGGGGAAAAGCAGACGGGGGGAGAGACAGGCAGGAATGCCTGTCCTACAGAAGAACGCCGTTGCCAGCGAGGGTGCCAGCCGGCCGCTACCGCTTCGTCCAAACCGGCGACGGTTCGATCGCGGGACCCACCGGCTTGCCCGAATCCTTCCGGCCGGATCCTTCAAATCGGCTAATGACCTTCACCGTCATATCATGGTCGCACAGCATCTGGCAGCTCAGCCGAATGCCCGGCTGGTCCAGCAGCCCCTTGGCCGTCAGGACGGCTTTTTCCGCTTCGGTCATCGCGTCCGGTTCGCCTGCGACGAACTGCACGCGGCAACTCGTGCACTTGGCGAAGCCGCCGCAGGCGTAGAGCTGGTCGACCTTCGCGCCCTCGGTCAGCGCCAGCACCAGCCGTTTGACGGGCGATACTTCGAATTCACCCACGTTTTCGACGGTCAATTTTGGCATTAGTCGTCCTTCTTACTCGCAGAGGGTTTAGAACGTCGGCCGGCGCGTGTGCCAGTCGGTGGCGGCTTCGTACATACGGGCGGCGCGGAGCAGGGTTTCTTCACCGAATGTGGGGCCGAGCAGTTGCAGGCCGATGGGCAGCGGCTTGTCGCCGCTGGTGAAGCCGCAGGGGAGGCTGATGCCGCCGATGCCGGCGATGTTGCAGGTGACGGTGAAGACGTCGCTCATGTACATGCTGAGCGGGTCGCCGGTCTTCTCGCCAGCCTTGAAGGCGGGCGTGGGGCTGGTCGGGCTGAGCACCACGTCGCACTTTTCAAAGGCCTGATCGAAGTCGCGTTTGATCAGCGACCGCATCTTCAGCGCCCGCAGGTAGTAAGCGTCGTAGTAGCCGCTGGAGAGCGCGTACGTGCCGATCATGATGCGGCGTTGCACTTCCTCGCCGAAGCCTTCGTAGCGGCTCTTGCTGAAGAGCTCGACAATGTCCTTCACCGGATCTTTGGTGCGATGGCCGAAGTGCACACCGTCATAGCGGGCAAGGTTGCTGGATGCCTCGCACGGCGCGATGACGTAGTACGCCGCGATGCCGTATTCGGTGTGCGGCAGGCTGATGTCGACGAACGTGGCGCCCAGTTCCTTGTACTTGGCCATCGCAGCATCGACGGCGGACTTCACCTGCGGGTCCATGCCGCTCTCAAGCTGATATTCCTTGGCAATGCCGATCCGCAGGCCCTTGATGGGCTGTTCCAGATTGGCCAGGTAATCGGGCACCGGGCGGTTGACGCTGGTGGAGTCCTTCGGATCGTGGCCGGCCATTACGTTCATCAGCAGCGCGGCGTCGGCGACGGTCCAACCGAACGGGCCGATCTGATCGAGCGACGACGCGAAGGCGACCAAGCCATAGCGGCTGATGGCGCCATACGTCGGCTTCAGCCCCACCACGCCGCACAGCGCCGCCGGCTGGCGAATGGAGCCACCCGTGTCGGACCCGATGGTCGCGCAGCACATGCCCGCCGCCAGGGCCGCGGCGCTGCCGCCACTGCTGCCACCGGGAATACGGCTCGTATCCCATGGGTTTTTCGTCGTGCGGAACGCGCTGTTCTCGGTGGACGAGCCCATGGCGAACTCGTCGAGGTTCGTCTTGCCGATCAGCACCGCCCCGGCCGCTTCCAGCCGTTCGACGATCGTGGCGTTATAGGGGGCGTGGAAGTTCTCGAGCATCTTGCTGGAACAGGTGGTACGGCCCCAACTGGTGCAAAGGTTGTCCTTCAGCGCAATCGGCACGCCGGCGAGCGGCCCTTTTCGGGTGCCGTCGTCCACTTCCTTGGCGATGGCCATCGCGCGGTCTTCGTGGACCTCGTTGAAGGCTTGGATGGTCGGATCGACCTGGCGGATGCGCGCCAGCGCCTGCCGGGTAAGCTCGGCGGCCGAGACCTTCTTGGAAGCGACCGCGTCGCGGGCAGCGATAAGGGTGTCGTGCGAAAGCATGCGGGCGGCGAGGGTAAAGCGCGACGATGCGAAAGTAAAACCGGGGTTGCGCTTCTGTGACGCGTTTCGATACGTGAAGCACCACTCATGCGGGCCCGGTCGCTTTAGCGACCGGCAGATCCCCACCCTCGACAGACGCCGCGCACCCGATATAATGCCCGGTCCCACGCCCAGGTGGCGGAATTGGCAGACGCACTACTTTGAGGTGGTAGCGGGGCAACCCGTGCAGGTTCAAGTCCTGTCCTGGGCATCTTCGGACGACCGAGTCCATCCGACAACAGACACCCGGAAATGCTTTGAGCAATCAAGGCGTTCCCGGGTGTTTTTGTTCGTCCACGCCCCCGCTCGTGGCCATACCCCCACGGCAGTCGAATCGATGGCCAACATTGGTCGTATTGTGCAAAGAACGGGCCGCCGAATCCATGGGCGGACGGGAAAAGCGTGTCATGATATGGCTCGTGATGCACAGCAACCTCACGATCCTTCAAGGAGAACACGCATGTCCGCCACCGCCGTTACTACAGACGTCATCGCCCCGATCAACCTCACCGATCGCGAGGTCCGATTCTACAACGAGGAGGGGTACCTGCCCCTACCCGGTCTTGTCCGTAGTGACGCCGTCGCCGCGCTGCGGCAGGAAGTGTTTGATGTGCTTGAAGCCAACGGCGTGCCCGCCGACAGCCTCAAGCGCGCCACCAGCGCTGCCGACAAGCTGCGCCAAAACTCCCAGTACGTCGCCGGCACGCTGCTCGACGCGCTGATCAACAGCGACGCGACCCGCGCGGTCGCCTCTCGCCTGATCGGTGGAACGGCCCACCGCTACATGCCGTTCACGGCCGTGAAGGCCGGTGGGGGTGGCGGCACGTTCCACTACCATCAAGACAACAACTACACCGTCCACGAACCGGCCATCGGGTCGATCAACATCTGGGTCGCGCTCGTCGACATGACGCCCGAGAACGGCTGCCTGCAGGTCATCCCGCGCTCGCACCTGTGTGGGCAGATCAAGAGCCGCAACAGCGACGACGGTGACGGCCATCAGCAGATCGACGTCGACCTGAACGAATGCCTGCCGATCCGCATGCGCGCCGGCGACGCAGTGGCCTTCACCCGCTGGACCGTGCACGGCTCGGGACCGAACCACACCAACGAGGCCCGCGTCGCCTACGCGCTGCAGTACCACCGCGACGACGTGAAGTGGAAGGACGGCGACCAATGGCGATCGCTCGTCGAGACCCCCCGCTTCGCCACCCCACCGGTCGCCAAGTTGGGGCCGGCCAAGTGATCGGCACAGGTCAACCAACCGACGCGGCGACCGTGACGGCAGCGCGTGATGCCGGGTTCGACGATGGCTGGGCGGCGCTGGGCTGAACGGGCCATCCGCTCGTCACCGCACCCGCTATTCTCCCACGCGCGCCTGGGCCAGCAGGCCCATGCCCATCTGCGAGATAACACGGTACGACGAGCGCTGGAGGGCTTCGCCTCCCTTGTTTTCCTGCGAGCAGCCTCGCAGGAGCCCGTCGGGCGTGAGGTGGGCGATCAGGTTCTTCACCGCAGCGTCGGCGATGGGCTGGAGGCGGTTGGGGAACAGGCCAGCCTCGACGCCCAGCGTGATCGCCGCGGCGATGGCGGCGGTGCCGCTGCTGTCGGTGGCGATCGTGGGGTCGTCGATGAAGTTCGGCCACGCCTGCCCCGGCGTCAACGGGGGCAGGCCGTCGATAACAGAAATCAGGCTGGCCAGCAGCGCGTCGTGCGTGCGGCCGGTCTCGATCAACGTGCGCACGCTGCCCAGCAGGTACCAGCCGACGCCACGGCACCAGTGCCGCAGCCGCGGTTCGCCCTGCTCGGTCACCAGTTGCCAGACGAACCCGTCGCGCACGTTGACCTCCATGCGCCGCACGCACTGCCTGATCGCCAGATCGCGCAAATCGTCGCGATCGCGCACGCGCGCGACGACGGCCATGGGCCAGGCGATCGTGTAGCAACCTTCGGTGGAGGTGTGGCTATCGCGCACCAAGTCATCGGGGTGCTTGCGCGACAGCCAGAAATCAATCGCAGCGTCGACCGCTGGGTGGCTCGGGTTCAGCCGAGCCAGTTGCGCCACGGGCAGCGTCGCCTCGATGCCGTAATACTTCCCATCGCTCGGCCGGGCGCCGGGCGATTCGTTCCAGATGCCACCGTCGCGGAAAAAGTCATCAATGAAGATCGACTGTAGCGCCGCCTCGTAGCCGCCGTTTGGGTCGTGCCGATGCAGTTCGGCTTGGCCGTCCATCACGCAACCGGCCAGCCAGCCAAACGGGTGCCGCACCGCGGGCGTGCGCATGCGCTGGAGGAACTGCTTCACAGGGTCGGTATCGACGCTGGGCCCCAGCAGGTGCGGTTGAAGCACCGGGCAGGCGGGTTCGGTCGATTCGATCAGGTGCAGGTGCGTGGCGTTCTCCAGGCGCAGTTCAGCGCCGTTTATCGCCAGCGCGGCGGCCATGGTGGGCGTGAGCGGCATCGACTGGATCTTGAACGCCCCGCTGTAGCGAATCTCGAACGTGCCGAGCCGGTCACCGGTACCGCCGTCATGCACGTGCAACAGCGACGTGGGACAGGCGCGGTCATCGATGCCGATCGTCACGCGTAGCGCGCTGGCGCCGGTCGCCGCGGGCTGCGCGGTCCAGCGCAGGCGGAGCGGTTTGTCGGGCGCGATGCCCATCAGGCGCACGCCGCTCGGCGCACGAAGGCCTGTGGTGAAGGGAACCGGTTCGAACGGCTTGATGATCTCTGTTGGCGTTAAGTGCATAGCGGCAGTTTCGAGCATCCCGGCCACCCTCCACACACCGTGCATCAAGCGCTGTCACGGGGGCGAAGGACGACCAGTGTCGAAGTGGAACAAAAATTAGAGGTTCGTTTGACCGTAAACCAAACAAGTTGCAGAAACAATCAGGATCGCTCTCAGATGGTCGTCAGCGGAGGCCGGCGCGACGTCGACCATGGCATGGCCCGATGCGTCTTCCACCGAGCCCGCGGTACTGCCCCGGCGCATCGACATCGACCTGAGCGCCCCGCGCGACGCTGGCCGAAGCATCGCCGAAGTCGCCGGAGCAGAAGTGACAATTGCGACTTAATGCGGTATAGGGAATCTCGTTTGACGTACACCAACTGAGGAAGCACCCGACCATGTCCGACCATATCGCTCACATCGGCATTTGCGACGACACGTTCCGCCTGGCGGCCGTTCACCCGGCGATTCACCCGAACTTCAAGCGGCTAATGGTCGAACATCGCGAGGCGGCCCACATGGGCAGCATCACGCGGTCGGCCGACAAGTGGTCGGTGGACCTCGTCGGCTGGGCGCGCGACGAGTTCGCCAAGCCAGGTGGTGAACGTGCTCAGAACGCCGATGCGAAACTGGCGTTCACGCTCGGCTCGCTCACGCACCGCTCGGCCGACCGGTTGACCAAGCCGATCACGCGATGCTGGTCCGGCAACGACGACTCCGGTCGACGCGGCAGCGAGGCGAACGAATCGAAGATCTACCAGGACGTCTTCGTCTACAAGGAAGTCTACGCCTCCGGCCACGCGCCCGATGCGGCCGGCCTGTTCGCGCCGAACTTCTTCGACATCGTGCCCGACAGTGCGCTGGCCGGTCCCGAGGCGCTCTACCGCCTGCTGTTGCGGCGAGCGCTGATCGCGATGCACACGCTGAACCCCGATGCCAACCACATCCACGACTGGCTCGACCGCTTCTTCGCCGGCATGCAGACCTACCCCAAGTCGTTGGCGCAGTACGCCGAGATCAACGCGACGTGGCCGAAGGACAAGGTCGACAAGTACCTAACCAGCAAGCGGTTTTACGACCGTTCCGATGCGCTGATCCAACTGGCCCGCGCCGCGCAGACGGGCAAGGCGATCGACGGCGGCGCGGTCGTTGATGCGCAGCAGGCCACGACCGAGCGCAACAGCCGCTATGGCCGCGCGCTGGCCAAGGCGTTGGACTACCTGATTGCGGCCACGGAATACTTCGAGGGCCGAACCGACGCCGTCACGACCGCCAAGCGGTTCGACATCGGCGTGCCCGAGCTGTCGCTGCAGGACTGATCGCTGCCGATCCTCGCCATTAACAGTGCGATGTTCCCGAACTTACCCGCTCGCGTCGCCCGGACGGCAGCGTCGGGGCGATAGTTGATCTCGCGCGCCATGGCTCAACTGGTTCCGCGGTCGCGGTGAAGGCCTACTACAGCGCAGTGCGGGGCGATTGGACGAAGCGGAAATGGATCGAGGCCCCCGCGACCCCCAGTGCCCCGCGATGACCACCCTTACATGGTCTCGACCGCGCTGCAGCACGTGGAATCGAACGCGTCCAACGCATTCGTTCCCCCCCACCGGCCGCGCTGACGCCACCGCGCCCACCACTGCGGCGACCCAAAGCCGCGGCTGAACGTGCGGTGGCACAGCCGCTGAGGGCGCCTTGAGGTGTACGCGAGCATTGTACAGCATGATTTGCCCCCCCTTATCGCGTCACGTCTGTCGCGACCTGCGGTACTCGGCCGGTGAGACGCCGGCGCGTTGGCGGAACTGGCGGCTGAAATAGAAGACGTCGCCGTAGCCCAGTTCGGCGGCGACGCGTTTGATCGGCACCGTTCCCTCGCCCAACGCCCGCTTGGCAAGGTTGATGCGGCAGTGCAGCCGATAGTCGTGCAGCGACGATCCGACGTACTCGCGGAACCGCCGCCGCAGCGTCGTCAGTGCCATGCCGTGCTGCTCGGCCAACGCGGTGTAGTCCGGCTCATCGTCACCGCCACCGTCGAACTGCGCCAGCCGCTGCATGACGGCGTCCAGCCACTCGGGCCGGCGCGGTTCACCACCACTTCGGCGATTCGCCGCCAGATCCAACAGCACGCGCTCGAGCAGGTTCACCGCCGTGCGCTGCGCCCACTTGCCCGGCTCTTCCTTCACCGCCAGCAGCTCGTCAAACCACGCCGTCAGCCGAGCCGCCCGCTCGGGGTCGGTCACCTCCTGTGGCGACGACAGCCACAGCCCTTCAGCCTCCCATGCGGTGGCCTGCGGTCCGGTAAAGGCCACGTACCGATGCTCCCAATTCCCCGTGCGCGGCCACGCGTGAAAGCGCACGTACGGCCCCGGGTGGCACGGCCACGCCCAGACGCCGGTCATCTCGTGGCGGACATCGTCGTAGAACAACTCGACCCCGCCGCGCGTCATCAGTTGCACCGTGTGATAGGCAAAACGCTTGTCGACCGTGGCCGCACACTCGGGCGTGCGATAGCCGTGCAGGAAGGTGACGTCACGTGTCATGGTTGATCATATTGTGCAAAGATCGAGCTGCCGAATCTACGGGCAAGTAGGAAACGCGAATCACGATGCACGGCCCACCGCGAAATACGAACGTGTCACTCAAGTCTGCCACCGCCACTGCCGACGCCTTTGCCTTGGTCGACCTTACCAATCATGAGGTTGGATTCTGCAACAACGCGGCTACCTGCCGCTGCCCGGCATTGTTCGTAGTGACGCCGGCTATAGTCGATGCCGATCAACACCAATGGACGCAGATACGCCGCCTCGGCGACCGCCTAAAAGCCGCGCTGCGGTCGGCGTGGCAAGCGGTGATGATGCGGCGCAAGGAATGAATGTGACTCGGTAACGAAAGGGCTCCAATGCGTTACGTAATGCGACAGAAGCTGATCTCGCTCGGCGACGATTTCACGATCCGCGACGCCGACGGGCGCGACGCCTACTTCGTCGACGGCAAGGCGCTGACGCTGCGCGACCGCCTGACCTTTCAGGACATGGATGGCCGTGAGCTTCTGTCGATCCAACGGCGCCTGCTGGCCTGGGGCCCAACCTACGAGATCCACCAGGGCGACCAGTTGAAGGCGGTCGTCAAGCAGAAGCTGTTCACGCTGTTCAACCAACGGTTCAGCGTCGACGAAATCGACCGCGAAGACGACCTGACGGCCAAGGGCAACTTCACGGACCACCACTACACCTTCAGCCGCGGTGGACGCGAGGTCGCCTGGGTGTCGGAGAAGTGGTTCTCGCTGGCCGACACGTACGGCGTCGAGGTGGGCGCCGGTGAGGATCCCGTGCTGATCCTCGCCTGCGCTGTCGTCATCGATCGCTGCCAGGAAGCCGCCGAACGGCGGGATTGAGCCTTGCGCTTCTAACGATTACCGTCACCCACGGGCGCAGTCACAGCGATCGTTAACGACGTCGTGCAAACCGTAGAGGGCACAGGGAAATGAGTCGCAAATCGACCGGGATCGTACTGCTGTTGGTCGCGTTGCTCGCGTTCCTCGCATTGGCGTGGCGAAGCCTGATCGACATGTCGCACCTGGCGCGCAATGCCTTGGGCGGCGACGGCACGGCCCGGGAGGCGATCAGCGTGCTGCTGGAGATCAACGGACTGCCGATCATCATGCTTGGCGGGCTGATGCTCGTGCTGCTGGCGATCTACTGGAAGCTGTTCGTCCGTCGAGACGAGGACGACGACGCCGCCGGGTACTAGCGGTGACCGAGATTGCCGTCAGCATCTCCTTTAACGCATCCTTATTGTATTCGTTCGGCGTTAAGCATTGGCAATTGCTGCCCAATTCGTCGGACCAGCCCGTCACTTGGCGTATGACGACTGGCGAACCACTAACTTACCTGCCACCTGGATGCGGCGCGCAGCCCAGGCGGGTTGGGCAATCCGGCTTTCCATCAGCATCAAGGCGGCCTCGGCGATGTCGGCGATCGGTTGGCGGACCGTGGTGAGCGTAACGGGTAGGAGCGACGCGATCGGGCGGTCGTCGAAGCCCACCAGCTTCAGGTCCTGCGGGATGCGAATGCCCAAAGCAGGCAGGTGGCGCATCGTCAACGCCGCGAACTCGTCGGACTTGAAGACGATGCCTTCCGGCCGACAGCGTTCCAGCAGGCCGGCAACGAAGCGCTCGTCGATGTCGTTCGACGCGACGTGGCAAATCCAGTCCGATGGCACATCGATGCCGCGCGCCGTCATCGCATCCATGTACCCCAACTGCCGCTCCACGGCCGTCGGCACCGGTGGGTTGGATCCGACGAACAGCACGCGACGCAAGCCCATCGCCAGCAGGTGCTCGGCCTGCAGATACCCGCAATGGCGGTTCTCGATCCCCACCACGTCCAGACTGCTGCGGTCGGGGAACGTCGCGTAGTCGCCATCGAGCAGCACCAACGGCAGATTCGCTTTCGCGAACAGGGCGGCCACCTGCGCGTTCACGTCACCGCCTGCGTGCGACGAGGGAATGGGCACCATGAAGATGCCGCCGACGCGCTGATCGATGAGCGCCCTCGCGACCGCAAGCGGGCTTTCGTCGCGCTCAATCGAATGGGCGATCAGGGCCGACCCGCGCCGCTGGAGGAGCGCGTTCAACTGGCTCTGGATCTGGTCCGAGACGCTATCGGCGAACCGACCCGACTGCGCCATCTGCAATAGTCCGATCGACGCGCAAGGGACCGCCTCACGCTCGCGCGCCTTCGGCGTGACGAAGGAGCCCGATCCCTGCCGGCGCTCGATCAAACCCTGCTCTTCCACCTCGCGCAGCGCTCGGATGATCGTCGAGCGCGATGCATCGAACGTGGCGGCGAGGTCGCTCTCGCTCGGCAACTTGTCTCCAACTCGATACTCGCCCGAGCGAATGATCGAAACAAGTTTAGACCGAATGTGCTGATATTTCAAAGGTGCCGCTGGGACGTTCACGCCGTCAATTGTGCCAACCTCGCGTATGAAAGGCAATATCTGCGTAGGTTTCACTGTTTTGCCATCGCCCTTCAGAAGATCTACCTCATGTTGCCAGCGCGAATGCATCGCACATCAATTGCAAATAATTCAGTGTTAAGTTCCGCCGCATGTCGGTTCAAGAACATACAAGTGCGAAGGCGAAGCGCGGTTTCACCCTGATCGAGTTGCTGGTGGTGATTGGCATCATCGCGGTTCTGATCAGCCTGTTGCTTCCGTCCGTCCGCCGGGCGCGTGAGCAGGCGCAGGCGGTCACATGTTCGAGCAACCTGCGACAGTTGGCGCTGATCAGCCAGATGTATGCGAACGACCATCGCGGCTTCGTGCCGATTGGCCGCGCGTCAAACTTCAAGTGGGTCAACTACTGGTTCGTCGATAACTCGGATACGCCGAAGCCGGCGTTGTACATGTTCGGCTCACTGTACGGCGCGGGCCTGATGAACGACGGGCGGGTCGCGTACTGCCCTTCGCAAGGCGCTACGCGTTTCCTTTACAACAACATTGATCCCAACCCAATGGAGTCGAACGAGTGGCCGCCCAAGGTCTTCCCGGTCGGCACTTCCGAGTACCGGACCAAAGCGTCTTACTCGATGCGTCCCGATTACTTCGTTGGCTTTGACACCGGCGTCGCCCGGCTGCCCAAGATTACCCACTTCAAAGGCCTGACGGTCTTCACCGATCTGGTGACGCACGACACCTCCATCCGTACCGGTCACCGCAACGGCCTGAATCGGGCGAGGATCGACGGTTCTGTGGTGTGGGTGCCGTTCACCGCCCCCGATTCAGCGGCCGTCCCAAGGTCGATCCGTGAGCACCTGGTTCTGCTGAAACCCGCGAACGCATGGACGGTTAAGAACGCTGCGGTCGACGGCATCTTCAGCGCGCTCGACAGGTACTAAACAGGCGTTCCGACCTTCAGACCTCGGCCAATACGACATGAACCAGCCCACCACCCATCCTGACCGTCTCCGCGTACGCTTGGGCTGCGTCGCGTTGGTGACGCTGCTCGGCCTGAACGCCGCGCTGCCCGCGCAATCGCTGGAGTCGCCGGCCGTCGCGCCGCTGGCCGAGTTGCTGACGCCTGCGACCCGGCCGGCCAACGCCTACGTGCTGAGCGACGCGGAACTGAAACATCTGGAACGGCAAACCCAGGTGTCGCTCGAACAGGTCGCGGCGGCGCTGGAGGCCCATCCACCGGCCGTCGACGCGATCCCCCGCGAGCGTGCGATGGCGTTGACGCTGTTCGATACCATCCTGCACGACCCCGCCGCCCCGCAACGGGCCTCGGTCGGGCAGTTCCGCCAGGCGCGCACGAAGCAGGCCATCGACGACATGCTCCGGACGACGGTGACCGAAGGGGCGGTCGTCTGGCAGATCTACAACATGGGATTCGTCGTGCGGACGCGGTCGGTCACGATCGGCTTCGACCTCGTGAAGCTCGTGCACGTGCCGGTGATCTCGCTGGACGACGAGACGATGCGGGCGTTGATCGACCAGTGCGACGTCCTGTTCGTCAGCCACGAGCACCTGGACCACGCCGACCGCGAGGTGAGCCAGTGGTTCTTGGACGCCGGCAAACCCGTCGTCGCCCCACCGGCGATGTGGCTCGGCGAACCGTCGCACGCCCGCCTGACCCACCTGCCGCGCGACGGCCGCCCCCAGGGGCACTCGCTGTCGATTCGAGACGGTAAGGCGACGTTACAGGTCGCGGTCTACCCCGGCGCCCAGCGCACGAAAGAGCCGGCCGACATCGAGAACAACGTGTACGTCATCACCACGCCCGAGGGCATCCGCATCGCCCACACCGGCGACAACAACGTGACCGCAGGGCTGCCCAAAGCTGGATCGCTGAACGGGCCAATCGACCTTCTGTTGATGAAGCTCGAACCCGGCAACGGCCTGCGGTCGAAGCGCATCGTGAACGCGTTCGACCCGCGCCTGACGCTGCCCTCGCACTTCGAGGAACTGGGACACGCGAACGTCAACGGCCGCGAGCCCTTCTGGCGCGGCATGGAACGCGTGCCGAAGCTGAAGGTGCCGACGCTCATGATGATGTGGGGCGAGCGATACCACTACAGGCCACTGGCAAACTAACGACTGAAGACCGATGGCGGCGTCTCGACGGAGTTTTCGTCGTCCGCCAGCGTCCGAACCGTGAATGCGTGTAGGAATAGGGAAGATTATGCGAAAATTGAACCGATCTGCGTTATCTATCGTGACGGCTGCCATCATCGGCGCGACGGCGATCGAATCGTCCGCCGCGACAATTGCGTTCCAAGGCTTTGAAGCCAATGCCACGGACACGTGGGCATACGCGACGTCCGGCACGGGTGGTGCGGTCGGTGGAGCTGGGGCAGCCGTAGAATATCCGGCCGGCGCATCGCGCGTGAACAGTGGTAGCGCGTCGTATCAGACCAGCGACGGGACCAGCACGGTGTCGTTCAACGCGCTGGACGTGTCTTCGTTCACCGACAAAATCGTCGGGCTTCGCTTGGCGGCCATCAGCACGGGCCCCAGCAACGGGCTCGACGCTGGCGACCGCGTCAAGGTGTACGTCGCATTGAACGGGGCCGACTTCTCGCCCACGCCAGACCTGACGATCGGTGGCTTCAGCAACGCGCGGTGGCTGTACTCGGCCTCGGGCGAGGCCAGCACAAGCGCCGGCACCGCCGCGACGTTTGCGCCCAGCGCGGGCGGCGTTCGCACGACCGATGGCTACAGCACGCTCTTGGTAAGCCTGCCGGATTCCGTCCAGTCGCTGTCGATGAAGATCGTGAGCAACAACGACAACGTCGGCGAAATATGGTCCGTCGATGACGTCACCGTCACCGGCACCGCCGTCCCGGAACCCGCATCGCTCGGCCTGCTTGCCGGTGGCGCGGCCATGCTGCTGCGCCGCCGTGGGCGTCAGGGCTAAGTCACCGCGGCACACCCTTTGGAAGTTGAACCGACCTCGCCGCGAGCAGGACGCCATCGTGCTGCTCGCGGCGAGTCTCTTGTGAGTTGGAAGCGCATGATGAACTCAATCCTGCTTCGCATCACGGTCGCCCTCGTGGCGGCCACGTCGACCGTCGCCACCGCGGCCGTGCGTTTGCCGGCGATGTTCTCCGATCACGCCGTGCTTCAGGCTGACAAGGCGGTGAACATGTGGGGCTGGGCCAGCGAAGGGGAGACGGTGACGGTGACCATCGCCGGCGCGACCGCGACCACCGTCGCCAAGGCGGACGGCACGTGGTCGGTCGCGCTGGCGCCACTGCCGGTGGGTGGGCCGTTCGTGATGGAGGTGGCGGGATCGAACGCGCTGACCGTGAACGACGTGCTGATCGGCGAGGTCTGGCTGTGCGCGGGTCAATCGAACATGGCCATGCAGTTGAAGGGGCTGCACGGCGAGGTGGACGACGCTGACGCCGTCATCGCCAAGGCCGATCATCCGACGCTTCGCATGTTCGTGCACGACGATCCGGTTAGCCTGCGCGACACCGCCGTGCCGCCCGCGCAGCCGCTGGCGGATCGGCCCGGCAGGTGGATCGTCTGCACGCCCGCCACCGCCGCGAAGTTCACGGCCATGGGTTACTTCTTCGCGCGGCACTTGCAGGACGAGTTGAACGCCCCGGTGGGACTGATCAACACGGCCGTCGGTGGCACCACGATCGAGGCGTGGACGAGTCTGTCGGCCCAGCGGGACGTGCCGGTGCTGCAGCCGATGCTGGTCGACTGGCGCCAGCGCCTCGAGTCGTACGACCCCGTTGCCGAGCAGCGCGATGCCGTTGCCGCCAAGGCGGCTTGGTACACCGCGCGGGCCGAAGCGGTGAAGGCCAACCGGCGCGAACCCAAGGCCCCGCGGAAGGCCGACTACAAGAATCTGACCGCCAACGGGCCGGGTGGGCTGTTCAACGCGATGATCGCGCCGGTCATCCCCTACACGCTGCGCGGTGCGCTGTGGTACCAGGGCGAGCGCAACGCGTCCGGCCCGTTCACGACCGTGTACGGCCAACAACTGGAGACGCTGATTACCGATTGGCGCTCGCGCTGGGCCGATTCGTTCCACGTCGTGTGCGTGCAACTGCCCAGCTACGGTAAAGCACAGGAGTCGCCGGCCGACGACGTCGGCTGGGGCGTCTGGGTGCGCGAGGGGCAACGCCGTGTGTCGGCGGCGCTACCGGCGATGTCGATGCCCGTCACGATCGATCTCGGTGGCTCGTCGCGGGCGGCGCTTCATCCGACCAACAAAGACGAGTTCGCCCGCCGCGCCGCGCTGCTGGTGCTGCACGACGTGTATGGCAAGTCCAACCCCGCTCGCCAAGGCCCGACCTACCGCAGCCACCGGCGCGAGGGCAGCCGATTGATCCTCTCGTTCGACTTCGCCGAGGGCTTGGCCGGCAATACCGACGCGAGCGCCCCAAACGGATTCGCGATCGCCGGTTCCGATCAGAACTTCGTGTGGGCCAATGTGGTGATCCGCGATAGCCAGGTCATCGTCTGGCATGACGACGTGCCCGAGCCCCAGGCCGTTCGCTACAACTGGGCCGGCAACCCGATCGGCGACCTGATCAACGCTGCCGTGCTGCCCGCTGGCCCCTTCCGAACCGATGATTGGTAAACGGCGGCGCCGTCGCGTCAGCAACCGTCGTCGGACGGAAACGCGCGATCGCCCGTGCCCGGCACAGTCGATCGCTGTTGGCCGACGCTGGTTCAGACGGTTGCCGTTGCAGCGCCGGCCTCGACGAACTTGCCCTTATCAAGATGAATAAGCCGCCCCGCCGCAGCGGCGGAATGGGGGTCGTGCGTGACCATCACGATGGTCTTGCCGAACTCGCGATTCAGCCGCTGCATCAGCGCCAGCACGTCGGCTGCGCTGGCGGCGTCGAGGTTACCGGTCGGCTCGTCGGCTAAAATGATGTCCGGGTCGGTCACGATCGCCCGCGCGATCGCCACGCGCTGTTCCTGTCCACCGGAGAGCTGCCGCGGGAAATGGTCGAGGCGATCACCCAGGCCGACGAGGTTGAGCGCCGTGGTCGCGTTCTCTCGCCGGCGGCTGCGCGAGAGCGAGGTTAATTTCAGCGGAAGCTCGACATTTTCCAGTGCGGTAAGCACCGGGATCAGATTGAACGCCTGAAAAATGAAACCCAGGTGGTTGTTACGCCAGCGGGCGATGTTGCGCTCCGAGAGCGTCGCGGGTTCCTCGTCCAGCACGACGAGGCGCCCGTTGGTGGGCTTATCCATGCCGGCGATCAGGTGGAGCAGCGTGCTCTTGCCAGAGCCCGACGGGCCCATAAGGGCAACGAACTCGCCGCGGCGAACGGTCACGTCGACGTTGTCCAAGGCGGTGACGGTCGATTGGCCGCGCACGAATTCCTTGGTCAGACCAATGCCTTGAACGATGGGCTCGCTTGGGGCCATGGGGGTCACGTTAGTTGCCGTTGTTAACTCGGACATCGTCGCCCTCCTTCAGCGTATCGGGCGGGCGAACGACCACGTCTTCACCGCCGATGAGGCCCTTGCGAATCTCGACTTCACCGCTGGCCGACGTGTTGCCGACCGTGACCGTGCGGCGCACGGCTTTGCCGCCCTCGATCAAGAACACGGCGTTATCACGAACCGCGTCCTTCGGCACGCGAATCGCCGGCCGTTCGCCCGCGGGCTGCGTTGCAACGGCGCGCGTCGCCGCGAGCGTGCGCGGCGACAGGAACGACACGGTCGCGTTCATGTCCGGCTTCAGCAGTTCGTCCGGGTTTAACACCTTCACGCGAACCTGCACCGTCGCCTTCTGACGGTTCGCCTCCGGCGAGATGAGGTCCACGACGCCCTCGTACCGGCGGTCCGGGTAGGCGTCGGTGACGATCCAGCAGGGTTGCGCGGGCAACACCTTCGCAAAGTCGTTCTGGCTGACGTCCAGTTCCACCCGCAGGTTGTTCAGGTCGGCCAGCGAGACCACGAAGCCCTTCGCGCCATTGTCGCCAACGAAGCCGGTCGTCACGAACTCGCCCACCTCGACGTTGCGCCCCAAGATCGTCGCGTCGATCTGCGAGCGGATGACGGTGTTGTTCAACTCGACCATCGCCAGCGCGAGGCCGCCTTCCAGTTGCCGCACGATGGCCGCCTGCGCATCGATCCGTTCCTGTCGCGGGCCCGCCTTTACCAATCCGTACGCCTGCTGCACGGATTCGACGCGCGCCGTCCGCGAGCGGACGAGCGCCTCGGCGTCGTCGATCTGCTGCTGCGATACCGACCGCCCGCCCTCGAGTTCCTTCAATCGCCGGAAGTTGACCTGCGCGTTAGTCAGTTCGGCCTTCGCTTCGTTCACCTGGGCCTCGGCCTGCAGGACCTCTTCCGGCCGCGAACCGTTCTTCAGTTCGGCCAGCTTGGCACGCTCGCTATCAAGTTGCCCCTGCGCCTGCGCAACGCGCGCTTTATATTCGTCGTCCTCCAGGCGAACGAGGACCTGGTCCTTCTTGACCTTGTCGCCCATCTCCACACCCACCCACGCCACGCGGCCGACGACCTTGCTGGCCAGTTCGATCTTGTGGGCCGCCGTCACGTAACCGGTGGCGTTCAGCTGGACCAGGTCGGCCTCGGTCACCAGGCCTTCGGGCACCCGAACGCGGATCGTGTCGACCCTGTGTGCCGTCCCGCCGACCCCGTACATGAACGCGGCTAAGCCGATCAGCAGAGCGACCAAGCCGACGACCACCCACGGCCACAAAAGCCGCTCATCGCGGCGGGCCTTGTCGGACTTGTCGATCCGGAGCTTGTGCAGTTCGCTTTCCATGTCGCCTGTTGGGACCAATGTCGGTTCGGGAAGGAGTTTTGCAAGCAAACGGTTGGACGCGAAACGCACGAGTCACGGTTCGCGCATGGCCGCGATCACGTTCTTCCGCGACGCCGCCCACGCCGGCAGGAAACCACCCAACGCGCCGATAAGGGCCGCGAACACCATGCCCCACAGGATGGCCGACGGCCCCACTTCGAACTTGAACGCGACCTCGCTGAACGTCTGGAAGTTACCGATGCCCGTCGTGAAGCCGTTCACCGGCAATGCCATCAGCACGCCCAGCGCGCCGCCGACCAACGACAGGCAGATCGACTCGAGCATGAACGATCGCAAAATCGCCCAGCGGCCAAAGCCGAGCGCGCGCAACGTGCCGATCTCGCGCGATCGCCGTGCGACGGCTGCGTACATGGTGTTGGTGGCGGCAAAGGCGCTGCCGATGGCCATGATGACGGCCACCGAGAACCCCAGGGCCTGCAGGGGCATGCCCGACTGCGTCATCCGCTGGTAGTACTCCTTCTCCGGCATCAGTTGGACGCGCAAGCGCTGGTCGTCGTCGATGATCGGCTTGAGCGTGGCAATGGCTGCGGCGCTGTCGACGCGCACGAGCAACGAGCTGCTGCCGCCCTGCTGCTCGAAGTCGCCGCGCAGCTGGTTGAGGTCCGTCCAGATTTCACTGTTGGCCGCCGACCCACCGGCGCTGAAGACGCCGACCACTTCCCACGTGCCGCGGCCAAACCGAACCTGCTTGCCCAGCCGTGCGTCCGGATACCGGCTGGCGATCGATTCGCCGACCACCACCTGCCGCAGGCCAGGCTCGAACATCTTGCCCTCGACGATGTTAACCGTGCGCATCGCCAGTCCGATTGGCAGCAGCCCCCGCACGCTGACGTTCATGCCTGCCGGCGAGTCAACGCTCGGCAGGTTCACGACGGCAAGACCCTCGGGCGACACCATCGGTTCGCCGTTGGCGTCGGTCGCGATGCCGGGCAGTCTGCGGATGATCTGATACGCCTCGCCGGACACGGTCGAGCTCAGCTCCGCGTCGACCCCCTTGCGCAGCACGAGGGCCTGGCGCTCGTCCCCACTGGCCGCGAAGACGTTGTTCAGGCCAGCCGTGAGCGCGATCGCGGTAACCAGCACGGCGACGGTCAGCGCAATGCCCAGCGCGGTCATCAGCGTCGTGCCCTTGCGCTCGACGAGGTTCCGGAGGTTGTAGGTGACGGGTACGCCCATGTGTTCCAGTGCTCGATCAACGGTGCCATCGCAGGGGTGAAGGTATTGCGTTCGCTAGCCAGAGAACCGCAACGATTCCACGATGTTTTTCCGCGACGCCAGAACTGCCGGCACCAGGGCGGCCAGCACGCCGATGATCGCGGCCAGCGTGATCACGACCGTTGCCGCCTGCCACTTTACCCCCGGCAGCGGAAACCCGCCCGAGCCGCTGGCGATGAGCGCTGCCAATCCCGCGCCCAGCGCCACGCCCAAAGCGCCGCCGACGATGCTGATCAGCATCGCCTCGCCCAGCACAAGCAACAGGATCTCGCCAGGCGTGTATCCCAATGTCCGCAGCACTGCCATCTCGCGCGTGCGCTCGCGCACGGCCATCGCGACGGTGTTGGCCGAGACGAGCAGGATCGTGAAGGTCAGCGCGCCGCAGATGGCGGCCAGAAATAGCTTAATGTTCCCTAAAAAGGCCAAAAACGACCGGCCGAACTCCTTTTCCGACTCCGTGCGCGTGGGATACGGCGAGTTGTCGAACATGGTGTCGATCGCCCGCGCGACCCGCGGCACGGCCGCGGGCGAGTCGGCCAGAATCAGGTACGTTCCCACCTCGTCGCGCGACGCCGCGGCCTGAGGCAGCAGTTCCGTCAGGTACTCGCGATGGAACACCAACGATTCGGTATTCGGCGGATGCCTGAAGATGGCAGCGACCGTCAATTCAAGCGTGACGTCGTAGATGTCGCCGACGATCGTCATCCGGTCGCCCAGCTCGATGTCGTACTTCTCCGCAATCGCCTCACCGATCGCGCACGCCGTCCGCTCGCGCTGGAATGCCGTCCGCTGTTCGTCGGAGATGATCCAGTCCTGTCGAATGTTGAACACGCGATCGGGATCAACCGCGAACCGGGCGAAGAAGTTCTGCGGCTCAATATAGGTCCCCTGAAACCACGACCATGCCGTGGCGTCGGCGACCCCCTCGATCGCGAGGATGCGCTGCTGATAGCTGGCCGGCAGCGTCTGCGTCAGCGACACGCGATGCCGGCAGACGAGCCGCAACGCCTCGGAAGGTGACGAGTCTTCCGCGTGGAAGAACCCCTGGTAGATCGCCAGCATCAACGCGAGCAACCCGAGCGAGATGGCCGTGCTGGCCAACGTCAACAGGCTTCGCCGGCGGCTACGAAGCACATTGCGGAAGATCAGTGGGACAAGCTTGAACATAGCCACGTTCTTGCAACTGACAGATTCGGCCACCTACGCGGAACCATCCTATGGCGGCCACTGAAACACCTCAACAGCGGACACGAGCTTACAGCTGGATGCGGACAAGAACTTCCCTCCCCCGTACTGGGTGAACTGCGCCGCAGGCACAACTTTATCTCATCATAGCCAATGCACGTCGGCGAATCCGGAGATCCGGTCAGCGAGCTGCGTTGAACAATTCGTTCTGCTCAAGCCAGCGGGTGATGACGCGCTGTCGGTCGGTTGGCCCAGCGGCCTTGCGAGGCGCGTTAAGCGGGCCCTCATGCTCGAGCGACCAGCCGTGCCATTCCCGGTAGGCGTGGTACGTCCAGTCGTAACCCAGTTCCTCCAGCAGCGCCGTCACGTCGGCCAGGTAGCGGGCGGCCGAGCCGTCGGGCGCGGTGCGAATCGCGGAGAACTCGCCGACGAACATGTGCACGCGGTAGCGATTGGCGAACTCGATGGCAGGCGCGAGGTGGGCGCGGAGCGCGGCTTTGTCCCACCGCTGGCCGTTGATTGTGCCAGGATACTCGATCGCCGCCGGGTGGCCTTGGATGCCCTGGTGCGTGAACTCGTGCGGCCGATAGACGTGGAAGCTGTAGACGCATCGCGGCAGGTCGAGCGGCTGAAACTGCGCGAACTCGGCCGGGCCGCCACCGGGGCTGGGCTCGATGACGAGCGTTCTCGCGGGGTCCACCTCCCGAATCGCTCGCCCGGCGCGCTCGGCCAGTTGTTGCCAATCGAGACACCCCTCGGCGAGCATCGTGTCGTCCGGCTCGTTCATGAGATCGAAGCCCCAGATCACGTCGTTGCCCTTGTAGCGCTCCGCGATGCGCCGCCAGACCTCGACGAACTTCGCCTGCGCCTCGGGCTTGCGGAAGATGTCGCCGCGGCCGGTGATGTAGCCGGCCTCAAACGCCTCGCCGCCCGGTGGCGAGTGCAGGTCGAGCGCGATCAGGACCCCATGCTTTCGGCACCAGTTCAGCACTTGGTCGAAGTACGCCAGTTCCGTCTCCAGCCACGCGTCGTACTGGTCCAGCGGCCGGTCCCCCTTACCGGCCTCGAACAACTGCCAGCGGAGCAGGTTGCCGTTCCACTCACGCGCGAAGTGCGCGATGTCCGCCTCGGTCAGGCGGTTGCCGGCCATGGCGCCGCGCAGGCGCGGCAGGTCGTGGCCGCGAAAGATCGGTTGGTTTTGATCGCCGGCAGGCGCGCGTGTCAGGTCCTTGCGGTGCGTCACGTAGACGTTGTCGAACCAGACGTCACCCGTGACCGCTTCCAGCCCGAGAACCAGCGTCACCGCCGTCGCCTCGTGTGGCACGTTGGTGACGCTGGAGTAGCGCGCCCATTCCAACGAACCCGTCGGCACCTCCGGCTGTGGATAGTTCTTGCCATGCGGCGTCTCGATCACCAGCATCACCTTAACGCCGTTCCAAGGCTGAGGTTTCTCAGCGACGCCCTCGATGCGAACGTCGGCACCGAACCAGACGCTCTTGCCGGCCAGCCGTTCGATCGGAAGCGGAATCAGCACCGTGCGGCCGAGCGGCTCGCTCGCCCGCACGCGCGCATGCAGCACCCGACCCCGCTGCGGCGAGTCCGTGAGTTCGGCCCCGTTCAGGTTGGTGGCTGTCGGCAGTTCTCCCTCAAAATTCAACCGCAGATAATCCTCCGCCGCCCCGGCCATCCTCGGCATCACAAGGACGGCCAGCAGAATGATGAGGAAATCCAATCGCATGACGTTGAGGGAACACTCATTGTCCAAGTGTCGAGTCCTTTGAATGAGAAATGAAACATTGCCTGAGAATGCGATTGACGGCAAGTCGCTGGTGATGAGGTTTTGGCCGTCTCCCCGTCACCCGCTGACTATGGCGGTGAGGTAATGGAATGGCCCCCGTGACGCTGCCTACGCATCCCCGCCCGTCGCCAGGCGGACCGGATCCGAGCATCTACCGCGACTGGCTGACACGGACCTGAGGCCCCTGCCGCATCGCTGTGCTGGTTCGCGTCGGCTTGCTACGCCGTGACTCGGAACAGCGTGACGCCGCGGTCGGATTGCCCGAACATGTCGGTCGATTCGACCTCCAGCGTGTGCGTGCCCACCGCGATCTCCGTGGGCAGCGGCGCCTGCCAGATGTGGTACGACAACGGCAGGTCGTTCGCTTCCAGCCGGTACTTGCTGCGGAGCCACGATTCGGGTTTGACCTGCGACTCCAGCACCCATTTCATCGAGGGGTCCTGCTCGGGCGTCAGGTCCATCGGCAGCCAAGAACCACCGTTGACGCGCATCCGCACCGTGGACCGTTCCGAGCCCGCGAAGACGTTGGCGCGCACGAGCTGGCGCCCCAGGTCCTTCGTGCGAATGCGCGGCGAGACGAAGATGTTCATCTGATAGTCGGCCCGCTCGCGCGAGCCTTTGTAACGAATCGAATAGCCGTCCTTGTTGATGAATAGGAACGAGTATCCGTTCGGCGTGCCGCAGACCGACTGGCACGTCGGGATGCGCAGTTCGTCGAACATCCCGCGGTACCCTTCGCCGCGCACGCAGATGCTGTTGAAGTGATGGTGCTGCCCGGGCCCGCTGAAGCCCGATTCTTCGCCATGAAACGTGTGCCGCTGGCGGTGCGTGTGCCCAGACATCGACAGGGTACATCTGCGGCCGCTCAGCAACCCCATCAACCGCTTGCAAAACGCCTTTTCGTCGTCGTTCTCGCCCGTGATCGGAATGTGCATGGCGATAAACAGCGGTCGGTCTAACGGCACAGCTGCAAGGTACGACTCGACGAACGCCCACTGGTCGTCCGTCAGCCCGCAACCGTAGTTGTCACCCATCGGGGTCGACGTCTGGCCATCCTCGCTGGTGTTGTACCCCTGCACGGGGCGGCGCATGATGTTCTCGAGCATCAGGAAGCTCGCCGGGCCGTAGTCGAACGCGTAGGTGGTCGGGCCGTACGTGGTGCGGAACTGCTCATCGGCCAGCGAGTCGTCGGGCACCATGATGTTCTGGTCGTGGTTGCCCGGGATGACGTACCAGGGGAACCCCGTCTTGGCCTGCATCTCGTTCAGCGGCTGGTACATGTGCAGCAGCCCCACGTTCACGAGATCGCCGAGTGAGATGCCGAACGCCACGCCATTTGTGCCGACCAGCTCCGCGATCGTGTCGCGCGACATCCATTCGACTTGCCTGTCGTGCGACACCTGCGTGTCACCAAACACGACCACCTTGAACTCGTCGGGCTCTGCGTGCTTGCGCAACGGGAAGTCGATCGACGCCGGCAACGGGCCCGTGGCGTCGGTTCCCGCGTAGTAGTAGGTCGGATCGAGCGTCGCCGGCGCGTCGGGGGCGCGCCACTGCGGCGAGCCGGTGGGTCGGTGGAAGTAATAGAACTTCGGCAGGTTGTACTCGGAGAGCGGCGTCGCCCAGTGCGCCGGCTTGACGACGAACAGCACGTCACCGTCACGCACGCCAATGCGGTACCTGCCATCGCGATCTGTCCGGACGACCGAGCGGCCGTTCGATACCAGCACGCCCTCGATGCCCGGGCTGCCGTCGCTGCGCACCCCGGTCGACCCGCGGTCGTCGAAGACGTAGCCAGTGGCGACCTCCTCGGCGGCCGGCGCGCCGGTCATCGATTCGGCTGCCTGGGCCAGCGCGCCCAGCGCGGGCAGGAACAGGACGCCCGCACCGGCGCCGAGCGACCGGCCGAGCAACTGACGGCGGGAAAGGGGAGCGTTCATGGGCATCTCCGGTCGGCTTGCGTCACGTGAATCAGTCGCGGTCGAACGCGGCCCAGACCTGGTCGATCGCAACGTTGTTCATGGTCACGAACTCATCATCCGTGGCCGACAGCAGGTTAAGCGGTGCGGTGATCTTCTCCTTGCGGATGAAGTGGACCGAACCGTCGTCGCGCATGTAGTTGTAGCCCGTCCCGTGGCCGTGATACTTCAGGTGGGCCGCGGTGCGGATCAGGTCGGACATGATCGCCTTGCCGCGGAAGTCGCGCATCTTCGGCATGCCGGCGACGGGTTCGAACGTTGCCGGGAACGACGCGGTGAACCGGTGCACCTGCAGCCTGTACGCTGGGAAGCCGCTCGGCAGGAACCCGTTGGGCACCCACTGAATGCGGAAGTCGGCCCGCATCGAGTACCCCGCCCGCTCGCGCGACGCGTTCGTCGTCCGCGGTGGCCACGAGTTGCTGGGCGTGTTGAACGCGTGCAGCGGGTCCGACTGCGTCGGGCAAAAGGCCGTCGGTGGCGTGCCCTTCAGCAGCCCGGCCTGATAGTAGAACCCGAAGTGATTCAGTTCGCCTTCACCGGCGTCGAACCAGTAGTTCGACTGTTTGTTCTGCGAGCGCGATCCGATCGGGACGTACCCCTTGTGCATGTCGGCGTACATCTGGTTGACCATGCCAACCTGCCGAAGGTTTGACGCGCAGTGGACCTGGTTGGCCTGCCGCCGCGCCGACGACAAGGCGGGCATCAGCAGCGAGATCAGGGCGGCGATGATCCCGATGACGACGAGCAGCTCGACGAGCGTGAAGCCGTTCGATGAGCGACGGCTGAAGAAGACGTTGGGTGAATACATTCTATTTTTCTCTGTTCGAACGAAGTTGGATCTATTGGCTCCTAATCACCGGTCCGCCTGACGCCGACGACGGCCCAGCAGGCCCAGCGCCGCTAGCGACGCCAGTCCGACCGTGGCCGGCTCGGGCACGGTCGCCACATCGACGACGGTTAGCGTGACGTCGCCACCGCCGTAGCCGATCTAGTAGGTGTTGAGGCCCGACGTGAACGTCGCCCCGTCGGCCAATCCGGCGAACGTGCCCGTGAGCAGGTTGGGCGTGTCGATGATCGTGAACGCGTCGCCGACCAGCAGCGACCCGGCGCTGGCGATCACGAGCGATGCCGTCTCGCCGAGCGCTACCGAACCGGTGCTATGGAGTTGGCCGAACGTGAAGGAGGACAGCAGGTCGACCTTGAAGACGCCGTCCAAGAGAACGGACGCCACGTCGAGCGTGCCACCACCGTCACCGGGGCGCAGGTTGGCGCCGGCGGCAATCGTGATCGGCGCCGCGATCGCGCCGGTGCCACCGAGCGTGCCGCCGGTCTCCACGGTGTAGCCCGTGGGGTTCGGGATGGGATGGTTCGCGTTGACGAGCAGCGTGCCTGCGGTGACGGTCGTCGAACCGCGCCAGATGCTGTTGGTGTTGATCCGGACGGCGCCGTCGCCAACCTTGACGAGGTTGATCCCACCGTAGATGCCGCCGACGTTGACGCCCGCGTAGAACGCTGCGTTCGGGTCGTTGGCATCGACGTTGATGTTGCCGCTGCCGCCGATCTCCAGGTCCATGTTGTGCGTGGGCTGACCGCCCTCGTTGGCGACGATGCCGCCGGTCAGCGTCAGCGTGCTGGTGGCGTTGTCGTTGCGCAGGCGGGCCCGGTCCGACTCACCGGGCGTCTCGCGGACGTCGCGGCCGAGGATGATGCGCTGGTCGGTCGTGGTGGTGCCACCGGTGTAGACCAGCGCGCCGTTCAGGTGCGATGCGCTGGTCGTGCGGCTGACCTGAATCTGGCCAAAACGTGCGCCCGTGCCAGCCGCGCTGGCCAGACCGATGTTGCGCAGCGACGCCAGCTCGATCGTACCGTCGGCGGCCACGAGCTGGCCGCTGAACGTGTTGTCGGCGAGCAGCCGCAGCGTGCCACCACCACGCTTAGTGATGGCCCTGCGTACACCGCTGCCCTGGATCGGCGCTTCGACCGCCAGCACGCCCGACCCGCTGATGCGCCAGGTGTGCTCATCGTTGGCCTGCAGCTCGATCGCCCCGCCGTTGATCGCGCTGATCGTGTGGCTGCCCGACGACATCGACAGCGTCTCAGCACCGTTGGTGACCGCGTTGAAGTCCAGGCGACCCCCGCTCGTGCCATCGATCACGATGTTCAGCGGGCCGGCGATGTTGCCGTTCAAGTTGAGGTTGGACGCGTTGGGGTTGTGACCATTCTTGATCGCTATGGTCGAGATGGCCGCGTCGTACCCGGGATCGACGAGGTTGAACTGGTGCGCCCCGCCGTTGCCCGGCGTGTAAACGCCCCCGGCCCAGTTCGCCTGGCTGGCGCCGGTGCTCCAGACTCCGTCGCCGGCGGCGCCGGTCCAGGTGAAGGTGTCGGCGGAGGCTTGCGAGCCCAGGCCGAGCACGACGATGGCGGCGGCGGTGGCGCGGCGAACGATGGCTGAACGGTGGTGATGATCGAGCATGGTCTTCTCTCCGGTGTTAACGGGCGCGCGGCGCCGATGCGCTGCTGCCCTGAACAAAGATGCTGGGTAGTTCCTGATACAGGCCGTTGCCGGACCGCCCCGCGCGACGCGAGCGGGCCGCGTCGAGCGCGGCGGCGGCGATGGAGGGTTAGTCACAGCGGAAGGTCGTGAGGTGCGGTTGACCCTCGGCGCGGGGGATGCCGCCGATGCCGATCAGCGACACGTCCTGCGGTACGCGCAGCCCGTGCCGGGCCGGCAGGTCGTTCCAGAGCAGGTAACCGTGCCGGTCGATCGACGTGATGACCGCCGTCACCCCGTCGGCAACCAGCGCGGCGACCGCCGCCGGTAGATCGTTCTTTTCGACCGTTCGACCGTCGCCAACGTTGACACGTCGGTCGCGACGCGGTACGGCATGCCCAGGCGCGCCAGCCCGCTCACGTACCCCGCGTGCCGCAGGCCCTGCGTGACCCTGTGGCCGGTCGCAAGTTCATCGCCGACGTACGCAATGCGGCGGTGGCCCAGGCGGTGCAGGTGGTCGACCGCGCGCATGGCGTCCAGCGCGTGCGTCGGGCCGATCACGTCCACCTCGGGCGAGTTCGGGTAGAGAACCTCGAGCGAAACCACAGGCATCACCGACGCAAGCCGTTCCACGATTGCATCAGGGAAGGGGTAAACGAGGATCGCCGCATCGTTATCGCGCGTGCGAAGCACGCGCAGGTGGTCGAGACGCAACGCCGGTGATGACGCATCGACGAACGACACCATCAGCCCCACGCCGGCATCGTTGGCGACGCGCTCGAGGTTCGTAAGGACGTGAAAGCCGACGTAGCTGGGATCCGGCACGCCGTTGAGGTCCACGCACGGGTTGCCGAGCACCAGTCCAACGCGGTCAAGCGACACCGTTGAGGCTGCACCACCGCGCGAGCGCCGACGTCGGGGTGCGTAGTTGAGCGAGCCCGCAACTTCCAGCACGCGCGAACGCGTTTGTTGCGCAATATCACCACGGCCACTCAGGGCGCGGGAGACGGTGCCCTTGGACAGGTTCAATGCCGCCGCGATGTCTTGGAATCGTCCCGCTGTCGATCGCATGGGCGGGAAATTACGTTTGAAATGTCAGGCACCGATGGCGAGTCTGCTAATCTCGCGCGCCGTTCATGTTTGCGTCGAATAAGTTGCGCAACTTTGGCACCCAATTTAAGCATGTTGCTGGATAAATGTTGCGACTTTAGGTGTATCCGCCACAGACCACTGGTGGTGGCAAGCACCAAAGCACGTCCGAACTTCACGACTGAACTGGAAGCGAACCGCAACTCTCTATTTTGGTGGCAATCTCTGATCCATTGCCTCGGTTCTTATCAGACGCAGCTTTGTCGAAGACAAAAATGGGGTGGCGGTGATTTTCGAACTAGCGCTTGCCGATATGTAACGGCCCAGACGTCGCCAACGGCATTGTCGGCTCAGTCGTCAAAAGAGGATGCAGCGCACTGGCATTCACGTCACGCCGGGCGCGCCGCCTCAGTCCACTAGCGGTGGATGGTGCCACCTTGGGGCGGGCAGGGATATGTAAATGAATCGGAAGCGGTTGTTCACCTTTCTGCTGGCCATGCTGACGGTCGCGTTGCGCCCGGGCGTGCTGGAGGCAGGAGAGGCAAACCGGGAATACGCGTTGAAGGCCGCATTTCTCTACAACTTCGCGCAATTCGTTGAATGGCCCGCCGGTGCCTTTGAGTCCGACACGGCACCGTTCGTCATTGGCGTCTACGGCGACAACCCGTTCCAGGACGCGCTGGACCGCGCCGTTCAGGGGAAGACGGCCAGCGGACACCCGATGGTGGTCCATCAGTTCAGCACGACGGCGGAGGTCGCCAGCGCCCACATGCTGTTCGTATCCGCGGCACAGGGCGGCGCACTCGACGAATTATTTGCCGCAATCGGGGACCGGCCGATCCTGACGGTGGGCGAGAGCAATTCCTTCCCGTGGAAGGGTGGCGTCATCCGCTTCTACATGGAGGACGGAAAGGTGCGTTTCGAGATCAACCCCGAGGCCGCGCAACGCGCCCGCCTGCGGATCAGTTCGAAGCTGATGAAGCTGGCCAGGATATTCAAACGATGACAGCCTCCAATCGCCCATCCCGACCGTCGACACTGTCACTACTATGGCGGCGCGCCAGCCCGCAAACGCTGCGCGGCAAGCTGGTGGCGATCAGCATGACCAGCACGGGTGTCGCGCTGACGATCGCGTGCGCGGCCTCGCTGTTGTTCGACTATCAGCAAATCCGCCGTTCGCTGGGCAACGAGGTCGTGTTGGAGGCGCAGATCGTCGGCGCCAACTGCACGGCCGCCATCAGCTTTCACGATGCCGAGGCCGCCACCGCCACGTTGGCGACCCTTGCCCCGCAGGAGCGCGTCGAGCTGGCCGTGATCTACAATGCCGACGGCCAAGTGCTGGCGACGTACGCGCGCCCGGGCTACACTGCTGAACCACCTGTCGCCCCACCACTGCGCGATGTGGAATTCGGGCCGGGCTACATGCTGACCTGCCAGACGATCGAACTGGGCGGCAAGGAGATCGGCCGCGTCCTCATTCGCGCCGACCTTCGCGGACTGCACGCTCACCTGCGCAACGGAGCCCTGATGGGCGGGACCGTGCTGGCGGGCGCGATGGCGTTCGCCTACCTGGTCGTTGCGCGCCTGCAGCGCGCCATCTCCGGTCCCATTTCCACGCTCACCGAGACCGCCCGCTCCGTCTCGGTGGACCGCGATTACTCGGTGCGCGTCGCACGCATCAACGATAATGGCTCCGGCGAGCTCGGCATGCTCGTCGATTGCTTTAACGAGATGCTCTCGCAAATTCAGGATCGCGATGCGGAACTGGAAACGCACCGCGGTTGCCTTGAAGCCGAGGTGGAGGCGCGCACCGCCGAGCTGACGAAAACGAACGCCGAGCTGACCGAGGCCACGCGCAAGGCCGAGGCATCCAACGCGGCCAAGACCGCGTTCCTGGCCAACATGAGCCACGAGATCCGCACGCCAATGACGGCGATCCTGGGCTACTCGGACCTCATGCTCTCCCCCACGCAGACCACCAGCGACCGCGTGAACAGCCTGCAGGTGATCCGCCGCAACACGCGCCACCTGATGGAGTTGATCAACGACATCCTCGACATCAGCAAGATCGAGGCCGAGAAGATGACGATCGAGAGCATCCCGTGCGATCTGGCCGGCATCGTGGTCGAGGTCAGCAGCATGCTGCGACCGAAGGCGATGGCCAAGCAGCTGACGATGGCGGTCGACTTCGATGGCCCGATACCGCGCACGGTGCATTCCGACCCGCTGCGCCTCAAGCAGGTGCTGATGAACCTCGTCGGGAACGCGGTGAAGTTCACCGAGACCGGCGAGGTCACGATCAAGGTGCGCGTCGAGCGCACGGGCACCACCGGCCGGGCGATCTTCGACATCAGCGACACCGGAATCGGCATGACGCCCGACCAGATCGGTCGCCTGTTCCGGCCGTTCACGCAGGCCGACGAGTCGATGACGCGCCGGTACGGTGGGACCGGCCTGGGCCTCGTCATCAGCCAGCGATTGTCGCGACTGATGGGCGGCGACATCACCGTCACCTCCGCACCTGGAATGGGTTCGACCTTCTCGGTGCAGATCGATACGGGCCCGCTGGCCGGCGTCGAATGGCTGACCGGACTGACCGAATCCACGTTGCAGCCGCCAGCGATTGAGCCGAGCATCGACGAGGTCGCGCTGTCGGGCCGGATCCTGCTTGCCGAGGACGGGTACGACAACCAGCAGTTGATCTCGCTGCACCTGTCGGCCGCCGGCGCCCAGGTCACGATCGCCGAGAACGGGCGCATCGCCGTCGACAAGGTTCGCAGCGGGGCGTTCGACGTCGTGCTGATGGACATGCAGATGCCCGAGCTGGACGGCTACGGCGCCGCCAGCGAGCTACGGCGGCGCGGGTTCACGTTGCCGATTATCGCGTTGACCGCCCATGCCATGGCCGGCGATCGCAAGCGCTGCCTGGACGCCGGTTGCACCGATTACCTGACAAAACCGGTCGACCGCGGCCTGCTGCTGCGGACGGTCCAATCGTATCTGACCAAGCCCCCGGAACCCGCAGTGAATCGCCGGGCGCCTGTATCCGCGACGATCGATACGTCCGCCGCGCCTGAAGCACGTGAAACGACCGTACTCACGCCGAACGCGGCGTCATACGGTAGCGATCGTCAGAACAAGGCGCTAGCCGCCGCTGTCGCCGGGTTCGTCAGCCGGCTTCCGGCGCGGGTGAGCACGCTGCAGGGCCAGGTCGCCGACGGGAACCTCGCCGAGTTGAAACGCACGCTGCACCAGTTGAAGGGCGCCGGCACCGGCTACGGCTTTCCAAAGATCACGGCGTTGGCCGCCCAAGCGGAGCGGGCCGTCGTCGCCCAGCAGGCGCTTGAGGAGATACGGGCGGAAGTGGATCACCTCGTGGAGGTGATCCGGATGGTCGACGGTTACGTCTGCGCAAGGGAGGCCCATGCCTGATCAGAAGCTACTGGTCATCGACGACTCGTCGGACGTGCATGAGCTCGTCGGCGTCTGGCTGATAGACGAACCGATCGAACTGCTGGCCGCGTACGATGCAACATCCGGCCAGGCGATTGCGCGCGAGCACAAGCCGGACCTGATCCTGCTTGACGTCGACATGCCCGGCACGAATGGGTTCGAGTTGTGCGCGCAGCTGAAGGCAAACCCGTTGACGCAGCAGGTCCCCGTCGTCTTCCTCACCGGCGCGTCCACCAGCGAGGAGAAGCTGCGCGGCCTGGATCTTGGGGCGGCCGACTACATCGTTAAACCGTTCGAGCCCGCTGAGCTGCGCGCCCGGGTGCGCGTGCTGCTGCGAACGCAACAGCTGCTGGCGCTGCTGGCACAAAAGGCGACCGTACTGGAGGAGAGCGAGGCGCGGTTCCGCGTGCTGGCGGAGAACTCGTCGGACGTGATCTCTCGCCACGACGCGGACGGCACGTATCTGTACGTATCGCCCGCGTGCGAGGCCGTGTTGGGCTACGCGCCGGACGAGATGATCGGCCGGCGCGTGTACGAGTACGTGCATGTGGATGACGTCTACGCCGTTGCGACCTGCCACACGGATCCGCCTTCGAGCGCGAACGGTACCCGCCGCCCCACCGCGACGTTTCGCTTCCGCCGGAAGGACGGGGCGTTCGTCTGGCTCGAATCGACGTTCCGCCCGCACCTGCGCGCCGAGGACGGCACGTTCGAGGTGCATGGCTCGGCCCGGGATATCACGGCGCGCAAGCACCAGGAGCGCATCGAGCAGTGTCGCATTGAGGTGCTAGAACGGGTCGCGCAGAACTGCTCGTTCGAGGACGTGATGGGCTGCCTGCTCAGCGCAGCAGAGCAGGTCAAGCACAACGCGGTAGCCGGTTCGATCGCGCTGTTCGACGGGCAGCTGCACTATGCGACCGAGCACCTGCCCCCCAGCGTCCAGAAGATGTTCGTCGCCCAGCCCTACGCATTTGCCGCCCGCATCTGCAGCGCGGTGGCCAACGCGTCTGGCGACGTGTTCGTCAGCGACATCGCGACCGACCCGATGTGGGACGGCGCGCGCGACGCACTGCTGGCCGAGGGATTCGAGACCTGCTGGGCGTCGCTGATCGATACGGGGCGCGAGGTGCTCGGGGCGTTCTGCCTCTATCACCGGGACCCCGCGCAACCCGACGCGGTGCAGGCGTCGTTCCTGCGCATGGCCGGCAAGTTGGCCGCGCTGACGATCGAACACCACCAGTTGACCGAGCAGCTCGCCCATCGCGCGCAACACGACGCGTTGACCGGGCTGCCCAACCGCGTCCTCTTCGAGGAACGGCTACAGCGCGCGCTGGTCGAGGCGGCGCGCGTCGGCCGCTCAGTTACGGTCGCGTTCATCGACGTCGATCGGTTCAAACAGATCAACGACACGCTCGGCCACCACGTCGGCGACCAAGTGCTGTGCCAGGTGGCGACGCGGGTCCAAGCGATGGTCGGGCCGAACGACACGCTAGCCCGCATGGGCGGCGACGAGTTCGCGATGATCCTGACCGACAGCGGGGGCCCTGAGGCCGCCGAGCGGTTGTGCAGGCAGATCATCGCGCGATTCAAGACCGCGTTGGACGTGCTGGGCCAGGAGTTGATCGTGACGCTCAGCATTGGCCTTGCGACCGCGCCGACCGACGCGTCCGACTCGACGACGTTGAAGAAGAGCGCCGACGCCGCACTGTACGCCGTGAAGCGTGCGGGCCGCGACGGGGTGCAATGCTTCGTCCCCAGCATGATGGCCGGCGGCATCGATCGTTGGGATATGGAGGTCGGGCTGACCCGCGCGATCGACGCGGGCGAACTGGTGCTCCACTACCAACCGCAGGTGAACCATCAGGGGAACATCGTTGGGCTGGAGGCGCTCGTGCGTTGGATGCACCCGCGGCTCGGCATGGTGCCGCCGAACCGGTTCATCCCGATCGCCGAGGAAACCGGCCTGATCATCCCGATCGGCAATTGGGTACTACGCGAGGCATTGGAACAGTGCCGTCGTTGGACCCAGGCCGGCGTGCCGTGCGTACCGGTCGCCGTGAACGTTTCGGCGTTGCAGTTCGCGCAGCCATTGTTCCCGTCTCAAGTCGACGCGGCACTGCGCGACTTCGGGATCGACGCAGGCTTGCTGAAGATCGAGGTGACCGAATCGTCGCTGATGCGGAGCATGCAGGACGCTGCTGCCAAGCTGACCGAGCTGCGTGCGATCGGCATCGGCCTCGCGATCGACGACTTCGGCACCGGGTATTCGTCGCTCGCCTATCTGCATCGCCTGCCGATCGACGTGCTGAAGATCGATCGCACGTTCGTCTCCGCGATCGGCACGTCGCGCTCGGCTGACGCGGACTGTAAAGACACGACGATCACTCGGGCGATCATCGAACTGGCGCGGAGCCTGGGCCTGTCGACGGTCGCCGAAGGAGTAGAAACCGAATTGCAGCGCGCGACGCTAAAGTCGCTCGGCTGCGACGTGATGCAGGGGTACCTCTTCAGCAAACCAATTCCAGTAGAACCATTGAGGGACCTGCTTTGCCGCGGCCGCGTCAGCCGCGTGCAGGACGCCGCCGTGGCTTAAAGAGAGTTGAGGCGAGGCCCGTTCGGGCCGGCGAAACGAATGTCTGTATATCCCGGCGAACCGGCATAAATCACACATCCGTTCCGACCGATGAATCTATTAGAAGCACTCCGGTTTTCGAACAGGCGGCGAATGATGACGGTAACCAAATCTGCCAACCGCAGCCGAACGCAGCACCGAATTATCGCGAGGTTCCTTGCGGTCGCCGTGCTCGTTGGGCTTGGGCATCGTTCGCCGGCGTTCGCACAGTCCGATGCGGACATGCCCGACGCGACGCAATCGCCAGACGACTTGACCTCGATGAGCATCGAAGAACTGATGGAACTGCCCGTCGTGGTCGCCGCGGGCAAACGGGCGCAGTCGCAGCGGGAAGCCGCGGCATCGGTGAGCGTGGTGACGGCCGACGAGATCAACCTGATGGGCTACCGCAACCTCGCCGAGGTCTTGCGGAACCAGCGCAGCTTCTACCTGCACACCGATGGCCTCAACTGGTTCGCCGGCGTGCGCGGCCTGCTTCGGCCGGCCGAGTGGAACGCGCGATTGCTCGTGCTGGTCGACGGCCGCCCGACCCGCGAGAACATCTACGGTCAAACGCACCTCGACCAGGACTTCCTCCTGCCCATCGAGGCGTACAAACGCGTCGAAATCGTCCGCGGTCCCGGATCGGCACTGTACGGCAGCAACGCCGTGTTCAGCGTCGTCAACATCGTCACCAAGGACGGCGCCGACCTGAACGGCGGCCTGATCCGCGTCCAGGGTGGCACCGAGAACACGGCCCGCGTGTCGGCGTTGTACGGCCTGAAGACCGACGGTGGATGGGACATCAGCGGCGGCATCGCCGGCTACACGAGTGACGGGGACGAGGACGTCCACTTCGACGGCATCAGCGACCCGCTGCTGAACTTCGGCCACGTTGAAGGCTGGGACGACGAGCGCTCGGTCACCGGATATCTGAAGATCAAGCGTGGCGAGTTCACGGCCATGGTGGATCACGCCGATCGCGAGCGCGACAGCCGGTCGGCGACGTACGCCACGTCGTTCTTCGAGCCCGGCACGATGGACGAGTCGCGCACGAACGTCACGCTGCGCGTCGACCACGAGATCGCGCCCGGGCGAAGCATTCACGGGATGGCGTATTACGGCCGGTCGCAGTACCGCCAGACGCTTGGCTTCACGCTCGATCCGGCGGTGTCGCCGGCCATCGATTACAATTACTTGACGAAGGCGCACAACGACTGGCTGGGGTTGGAGTCGCACTACGACTGGCAGATCAACCCGAAGTTTCACCTGCTGGCTGGCGGCGAGGTGACGCACTCGCTGGAGACGTCACAGCAGGACCGTGACGATGCTGGATTCTCGATCGACATCGATAAGCCGTTCTCGTCGGTCGCGTTGTTCGCCGAGGGAAATTGGCACCTGACCGAGCGGGTGACGCTCGTCGCCGGCGCCCGCGTCGACCACGTGCGGCACGTCGGCACGATGTTCAGCCCGCGGGCCGCCGCGATCGTGTCGGCGACGAAGAACGACACGATCAAGCTGATGTACGGCCGCGCGTTTCGCTCGCCCAACCTGTACGAGATGTTCTACAGTTCGGCCGACGCATACCTGGCCAACCCTGACCTTGATCCGGAACTCGTCGACACCTACGAACTCGCTTGGGAACGGCAGTTAAAGAGCGGGTGGCGCACGTCGCTGGGTGGCTTCTTCTGGCACATGTCCGACGCGATGGACAGCGTGATCTTCCCCGACGGCACCTCGCAGGTGCAGAACGTGCGCGACGTGAGCGCCCGAGGCGTGGAGGCCGAGTTGCAACGCCAATGGCAATCCGGCGGCAGCTTCCGCGCCCACGCCAGCCTGACCAATGCCACCGATGACGACGGTGACCGCCTCGCCGTCTCGCCGCGGTACATCGTGGGCACGGCGATCATCGTCCCGCTGATCGGCAAGAAGACGTTCCTGTCGGTGGACGCGCAACTGGTCGGCCCGATGGAGTCCGACCTCGGCGAATCGACCGACCCCAGCTACGTCACCAACGTGGTGCTCACCTCACGCGACTTCCTCGGCACCCGCGGGCTGGAGCTGCAAGCCGGCGTCTACAACCTGTTCGCCGACGACGCTCGACTGCCCCACGGCGACAGTTTCCAACACACCCAGCCCACCCTGAACTGGCCCGGCACTCGCGCCATGGTCGGCCTGACGTACGCGTTCTAATCCGCGGATACACGAGCGCCAGAAGTCGGCCCGTGCGCCAACGCGAGACATTACGCGCTGAGCGGAAGAGCCGACAATCAGGAGACAATCGAACAGGCGGATCGGCGCGGTCGCTCAGCGGGGATTGCCTCTCGCTGGCATAGAGGGCACCGGTGTTCGGCGACACCTGCATGGCGTAGAAACCGTTGGCCCAGGACGCCTGAAGGCCATTCTACGCGTGCCCGTCGCGCACGATGTTCCGGTCGGGCAGGGTCGCGTCGGATGACGACCAATTTCCGTTTGTCGACCCCTGTTGCCAGGCCACCTCCGATAGGCGGCGGCGCGATTCGAGTGGTTCGAATGTGAAGACCCAATGCCGACGCGGACCCCGTGCGGACCGCCGCTGGGCGGGATCCGACTTGAAGATGATGTGTTTCTCCCCCCGCTTCCTCGGTCAAAACGCACCGTCAAACTGCCCAAATCGTGGACACCGGCTTTCTGCGGTACCGCGCGCCGCTCGTAGCCGTCGCGGGCTGTCGCCGACCACGCGATCCGGTAGACTGCGTGGTCAATATGGTCGAGCTATCCCCTGACGAGGCCCGGATCCTGGGCGTGCTGATCGAGAAGGCGTTCACGACGCCCGAGCTTTACCCGCTGACGCTGAACGCGATCGTCAACGGGTGCAACCAGCGGAATAACCGCGATCCGGTCACGGCCATCACCGAGGACGCGGCTCGCGCGGCCCTGGAGGACCTCAAGGGGATCGGGCTCGTGGCGCAGGTCGACCAGATGGGCGCCCGCGTCCCCAAGTACCGGCACCGCGGCCCGGAGGCGCTGCACGTCGGGCCAGCGTTCCAAGCGGTGCTGGCCGAGCTCCTGCTGCGCGGCCCGCAGACGCTCGGCGAGATCCGCACGCGCGCGTCGCGCATGGTGCCGATCGACTCGCTGGAGGCGACCGGTGAAATCGTCCGGACCCTGTGCGAGCGCGACGAGCCGTACGCGGGCCGGTTGCCCCCGATCGCCGGCTCGCGGGCCGAGCGGTACGTCCAGCTCCTCTGTCCCGACCTGCACGGTGCCGCAGTGGCGAGCGGCGAGGCTGCGGCGGGATCCGACACGATCACCGAGGTTACGACCGACGATGCGCCGATGACCCGATCGGCTCTGGCCCAGCGTGTGACGGCGTTGGAGGCAGAAGTGCGTGCGCTGCGCGTGGCTCTGGCAACGCTGGCGGCCGCCGTGGGCGAACCCGACCCGATGGCCTAAAGGCTAGCGGACAAAACCTCAGCCCAATGTGCTATTTGTCATCCCGACCCTAGCGGTAGCGACCCGACCCATCTCCCATGGCCACGAACCGTCAGCCGGTCGAGATCCCTCAGGTCGCTACCGCTCCTTTCGGGATGACATGAGGTTTTGTCCGCTAGCCTTAAGCGTGGCGCACGCGGCTCAACGTAACGGCCAGTTCACTACGTCGTCCGACCATCCGAGGATTCGGCTACGTCTCCAACAGCGTCCTCCGCAAGTGCGCGCTGTGTGAATCGCGCATTGCTTTTCGTTTTTCGCACCCTAATATCATCTCCTTGCGTTGCCTGAGTTAGAATCGGTCAATGGGAGGCAAGAATGAACCAGAGACAAATCGGAACGGGTGTTCACCGTGCGCCAGTCGCGGAGGCGGTCGAGCGGCGGGTGATGTTCGCGGTATCGTTCGGCACGAGCGCGACCCTGGCACCGATCGGCACCAACACGCAGGACGTCGCCGTCGCAGACCTCAATGCCGACGGCAAGCTCGACGTGGCCGCCGTAACCCTTAGTGGTGGCGTGAGCGTGTTCGCTGGCAATGGCGATGGCACGTTCGGCGCACGTGGCGATGTCGACCTTTCCGCGACCGTCCCCGACCTGACCGTCATCAGGGCGGCGGACCTCAACGGTGACGCGCTGCCCGACCTGGTCGTCACCGGCGCGACGCGCGGCGACGTCGCGGTGCTCATCAACCTCGGAGACCTTTCGTTTGCAACCCCGGTGACCTACGCGACCGCTGGCGCCACGTACGACGTCGACTTGGCCGACTTCGATAAGGATGGGGACCTCGACCTCGTCTACTGCAGCGGGACGACCGCGATCATCGGCATCCTGCTCAACGACGGCGCCGGCACGTTCATCGCCGGCGCCACCCGCACAACGGCCGCCCCCTCGCGAGCCATCGCCGCGACCGACTGGGAGCTGGACGGCGACGTCGACGTGGTCGTCGCCACCCGCGACGGCGAGAACGCCATCGCCGTCCTGCTCAACGCCGGTGACGGCACGCTGCCCACCATCCGCAAGGCGCAACGGATGGGCTCCGCCAAGGCGATCGCCCTGGCCGACTTCAACGGCGACGCCAAGCCGGACGTGTTGTCGTTCAACGAGATCGGGCGCCGCTTTGCCTCGTATGGTCTCGAAACCAACTTTCAGGACGCCATCCGCCGCTCACGCATCTATGCTGAGATGCGGGGCGACCCCGTCGGCGGCGACTACGTCGATTACGATCAGGACGGCGATCGCGACATCGTTGTGCTCTACGCCAACGGTCGCCTCGTCGAGGTGGGTCAGCCCCGGCCATACACCTATTTCGATACCGAGCTATTCGATGGTTCTCCCGCCAACCGCTTCGCGACCGCCGACTTCAACGCAGACGGTAAGCCCGACTTCGTCCTCGCTACGGCAGACGGGCTAATCGTGCTGCAGAATGGTTCGTCCGGAGGTGGTGGTGGCGGCGGTGGCGGCGGTGGCGATGGCGTTACGCCCGGAGATACCGACCGCGATGGTGTGGCTGGCGAGCCGGCAGCGCTGGACCTGGCCATCACGAAGCTCACGTTGCCACCTGTTTTCGTCCCGGGCGACAAGGGTAGCGTCACGGTCGGCCTCACCAATGCCGGCGACGCCACGGCCAGCGGGCGCGTGACGGTCGAGCTGTTCGCGTCGGCCGACGACACGATTGACGACGGCGACGCGCCGCTCGACACCGGCACCGCGCTGGCCAACCGGCCCGTGCGCGTCGCCGCCGGCCGTACCGCGTCGTTAACCGGTCGGTTCGTCGTCCCCGCAGCGCTGGCCAACGGTTCGTACTCGGTGCTGGCCAAGGTCACCCCGCTCGATGTGGTCGGCCTGAGCGAACCGGCGACCAGCGCATCTACCCAGACGGTCCAGAAGGTCACAAGCTTCGGCCAGGTCGGGGACCGCCGGAACGTCCGGTACACTTTCACGGATGCCGACGGCACGCTCGTCACCTACGCGCTGAGCGGCGCCGGCACGGGCGTCGTCAGCGACGACGGCACGTCGGTCACCCTGGATGGCACCACCGCCGCGAGCCGGTTCACCGCCACCACCCGTGCTATGCGCGCCACGTCGGGCAGCGATGCCCTGACGTCGATCGCAAACCTCACCGTCAACGGTCCGATCGCGGGCATCACGGGTAAGGGGCTGCAACTGAGCGGCTCGTTGAGCGTTGGCGACGTGCGGACAGTCGTGCTGGCGGACCTGATCGGCGCGACCGACGACGTCGCAGTGACGCTGAGCGGCACGACGCCCGTGTCGATCACGCTCGGCAACGTCCGGAACGCGGTCGTGATCTCGACGGCGGGCATCCGGTCGCTAAGGGCCGGCAGTTGGGCCGCCGGTGCGTTCGCCACTGATCGGATCACCGCGCCGTGGATCTCCGCTCTGACCGTCAAGCAAGGCTGGGCTGCGGACGTCGTACTGAGCGGAATTGGGGCAGCCGGGGGGAACGCGCTTGGCAGCGCGCGGATCGGCCAAGGGCTTAACGCGGCCCTCTGGTCGGTCGCTGGCAACGTTGGCGCGGTCACGGTGGGTGGCGACGTGGCCAACGGGTGGGTCGCGAACATCGCGGGCAACCTCCGGTCGATCACGACGAAGGGCAACTTCACCGGCGGCAGCCTCGCCGCCGCCAACGTTGGCACGTTCGCGGTCACGGGAGACGTGTCGGGCTCGACCGTTCGAGCCGGCTGGTACTTTGGTGCCGATAACCTCGCCGACACGCCCGACGATACCGGCGTCGTCGGCAGCATCGCCCAGGTGGCGATCCGAAACAGCCTGGCATCGTCAAGCTTCTGGGCGGGCGTCGACACCATCGGCGAGCCAATGGCGGGCGGGCAGATCAGGCGCATCGGCGCAATCGAGACGGTCGCGCCGACGGGCGTGGAGTTCCGTGCCGCCACGCTCCCGCGAACCGTCCGCTTCGACGGCGTGACCCTCGCGACGGACGAGGACCCGCGATTCGTGACGATGGCGTAAGGGGTGATCATCCGGCATCGTCAGACGAGCCAGTTTCGAAACCGCAACTGTCGGAAGGTGTCATCCCGGAACACGAAACTTAAGGCATGTTCGGCGAGGGGCCGCCCGGCGGAGCTCGGTTCTGCAGACCAGCAATTGGTAGTTAGGACAGAATGAAATGCACAGTGTGTCGAGGCGAGGCTGAAGCGATATGCAAGTTTTGCGGTCGCGCCGTGTGCTTGCAATGCGCCGCCGCGCGCGAGTACCGCAGCGGGGCGGTACCGAAGTACTTCACGCAGACCGCCAAGAGCGCGATCACGGTCAAAGACGCCGTTTGGTGCAGACGCTGCGAGGTCGAGTCGGCCTAGCGGTCGCACATCTACGGCGTGGCGCGTCAACCGTGGTGCCGCGCCGGCCAACGTACGCGTACACTCTGCGATACCATGCCCACGCACTTCCTATTCTCGGCCCACCCGTTGCGCGCTTCGCTCGTGGAGGAAATGTTCGGCGACCAGTACGGAGCCGTGCAGGCCGCCGGGTTCACCGCCTCCGTCTGTCCCGACGCCGCCCTACGTGCGGCCCGCCCGCTGCGCGATATCCCCGCCGGGGCGACCATCGTGTATCGCGGCTGGATGCTCAACGCTGGCGACTACGCCCGCCTAGCCGGTGCGGTCGGCGACGCGGGCGCAGGCCTCCTGACCTCCCCCGCTGCGTACCTGGCCGCCCATCACCTGCCGAACTGGTACCCGCTGATTGAAGCGTTCACGCCAGAGACGCGCGTGCTGACGATGGGCGACGACCTGGAAGTTCAGCTTCGGTCGCTCGGCTGGGACGCGTTCTTCATTAAGGACTACGTCAAGTCGATCAAGACGTCCGACGGCTCGATCATCCGCGACCCATCGCAGATCGGGCACGTCGTTTCCGAGATGGAGCGATTGCGCGGCGAGGTCGAGGGCGGACTGTGCGTCCGTCGGGTCGAGCCGTTCGTCGCCAAGACGGAGCGGCGATACTTCGTATTACAGGGCAAAGCGTTCGGGCCGGACGACGAGCCGGTGCCCGAGTTGGTCGCGCAGGTCGCTGAACGAATCCCGTCGCCGTTCTTCTCGGTCGACGTGGTCGTTCGAACGGACGGAGCCCTGCGGATCGTGGAGGTCGGCGACGGACAGGTGTCCGACCTCGTAGGCTGGAGCGCCGAACGCTTCGCGGCCATTTGGCCGCGAACTTCCGAAGCGGCGGGTTAGACCGCCCCGCCGTTCTGCGACGGTTTCACTACCGCTCCCGATCGTGGCGGATCTGACGGGCGCCATAAGTCCCAAGGCTTCGCCTTATGAACTAAACGATGCTCCCCACAGGCGGGCTGAGGACCAGCCGGGTGATGCGGTCGTCCTCCGGGTTGCCGCGGGTGTCGCGGGCGAAGTTGCTGTTGCCCGGTTGTGGGTCGCGCGGGGCGCCGGTGTTCTGACGCCACTGCGGGTCCTTCTGGGTGTACAAACCCAGTTCGCCGGTCGGCTCGGCCAGCGTTTGGTCGGCACCGGCCTCCTTGCCCAGCGCCAGCAGGAACGCCTGCACCTGCGGCGAGGGCGAGCGGGAGACCGTCGGCTCGCCAAAGGCGCTGAAGGGGACGAGGTAGCTGTTGAACTCGCCGGACCAGTCGTACAAACGGTCGGCCCCGGTGTTGGCGATCAGCACGTCCAGCCCGTCGCCGCCGTAGACGAAGTCGGCATCGGCGAACGCCGGCGCGTCGGGACGATTGTTCAATCCACCGGCGGTGTCGTGGTTGTCGTCGGCGTTCATCACGTCGTCGCCCTGGCCACCGAAGAGGCGGTCGTTGCCCGTGCCGCCGACGAGCCAGTCGTGGCCCCAATCGCCGAAGATGCGGTCCTTGCCGTCATTCACCTTGACGCCCTGCGCGTCGATCGCGTCGAAGTTCAGCAGGAAGCCGTCGATCCGCCGCATCGGGTTGTTCGCGTCGTACGCCGCCAGCTTGCGGGTCGACGCGTTGTAGCCCAGCACGTTGAAGTTGCTGACGGGCAGCGTGTTGTAGAACGCCGCCGTCGCCTCGGCGCCGCTGACGGCGTCGTCGCCAAAGCCGGCGTGGAGGAAGTCGTCGCCAAGGCCGCCGTAGATCACGTCGTTGCCGCCCTTGGTCACGGCCAGCAGCTTCACGGTCTTCTGCAGTCGGCCATTGATGTAGCCCCAGAACCCGGTCGCTGGGCCGGCTTCGGAGTAGTAGGTCTCCTTGGTCGCCGTGGTGACGCCGCTGAGCGTCTCGGTGAGCCCGTTGCGGCTGGTGAGGACGATGCCGTCGTCACCGATCACACCGTCCTCGCCGTTGCCACCGTAGATGCGGTCGTGGCCGGCGCCACCGATCAGGTCATCGTCCTGACCGCCGCCGAACAGCACGTCGTTGCCGGCTTGACCGAGGATCGTGTCGTCGCCCGCCTCGCCGTGCAGCAGGTCGTTGCCACCGATGTCGCTTGCCGCCCCACCGGCGGTGTAATCGACGCTCTGCACGCCGCGGACGACGATGCCGAGCGACGCGTAACGGTCGTAGTTGAAGTGGAGGAAGCGCCCGTCGTTGCCGATCAGGCGGAAGATGTTGCCGTTGTCGCCAAGGATGACGTCGGCGTCATCGGCGTGACCATTGGCGGAGGTGTCGCCGGCATTGTAACGGTCGAGTTGCGTGCCCGAGCCACCGTAGATCGTGTCGTTGCCGTCGGGCCGCTGGGCGGCGATCGTCAGGCCGTACAGCGACGAGCTGCCACCGATCAGGTCGTCCTGGCCGCCATTGCCGTAGATCACGTCGGCGCCGCCGTTGCCCTCGATGTAGTCGTGCCCGTCGGTCGCCGCGCTGGCCGGTGCCACGCCGAGCACGCCGTCGCCTTGAAGGACGTCATTGCCCATTTGGCCGAAGATCTTGTCGTCACCCGCGCCGCCAGCGATGGAATCGTTGCCGCTCGTGCCGGAGGCCACGGTCGTTGAATGGTCGAACAGCGTGAACGTGCGTTCCAGCGCGGCGCGTGGGTCGAGCTGGGGCGCGGTCGTGACGTTCGGAGCGCCAGTGGCGTTGTAGAGCGTCGCGCTGCTGAGCTTGCGGATGCGGGTGCTGAGGGCGCTGGCGTTGCGGACGATCTGCGCGTTGTCGCCGGCGATCGCATCATTGCCGGCGCCGCCGTCGATGGAGTCGCCCGCGTCGCTGCCACCGGCCACGTTGTGACCGCCGATGATGTCGTCGTCGCCCGCGCCACCGCGGATCGTGTCGGCGCCCTGTTGGCCGAGCAGGATGTCGGCACCGTCGTTGCCGTCGATCACGTCATCGTTGCCCAGCGCAGCAGCGGTGTCGGTCGACGTTAGCGTGAACGACATGTTGCCGGTGCTGACGGGCAGCGTCGCCGCGTCGATGGCGCCGGTGAGCATGCCGTGGTCGCCGAACACCAGGTCGTTGTCGGCCCCACCGGCGATGGTATCCCGGCCGTTGCCACCGAGGACGATATCGTTGCCTGCGCCGGCCACGACCGTGTCATTGCCGCCGAGCGTGGGGTCGATCGTGTATATCTTCGACGCGAGGCGCTCGACGCCGTCGGTACGGTCTGCCGGGACGTTCGGCGTGACGGCGGGCGCGTCGCCCGCACCACCGATGATGGTGCCAGCGCCGAACTCAGTGCGGCCGGTATCGGCGATGATGACGTCGGCAGCAGCGCCGCCGGTGATCGTATCGCTACCCAGGCCACCGAACAGGTACAGAGACCGCGTGGAAGCGGCGCCGTTCAGCACATCGTCGCCCGATTGGCCGTTGGCGACGAAGAAGCCGTCGGTCGCGCCAAGGTTAATCGTGGCCGTGTCGTTGCCGGCCCCCGTGTTCAGCGTGGTAATCGTGCGCCCGCCGGCGGTGTTTAGCGTACTGCTGACGGTGGCGTTGTCGGCACCTTGGCCCGCCCACACGGTAATGCCACCGAAGAAGTTGCCGGCGGCGACGTAGGTGATGTCGCTAGGTGCCAGACCGGTAATCGACGAACGCGTCAGGACGACGCTGGCGTCTCCCGCGGTGGCCGTCGAGTCGCTGACCATCAGCGTCTGGGTACCTGCCCCGCCATTGATGTTCAAGTTGGCCGCAAGGTCGTTCAAGTTGCCGAACAGGTAAGCCGGAGTCTCGCCAGCCTGCACGTTGGCCGAGTTGGCGACGTAGATGCGGTCATTGCCGCCATTCGTATTCAGGTTGGTAACGGCCGACGTGCCGCGCACGTTGAACACGTCGCCGGCCGATCCGGCGTCAATGTTCAGCGTCTCCAGGGCCGCGTAACTGATGACGGCCGGGCTTAGGCCCGACAGCGTCGTCTGCGTCAGTACGCCCACGGTGATGGCAGTCTCGGCGCGGTCGTCGACGTTCATCATGTCGGCGCCGCCTTGCCCATCCACCAACAGCGTTGCGGCGATCGCGTTCACCGTGCCACCCACGGCCGGGGCGAGGCTACCGACGTTGATCACGTCGTCGCCGGCGCCACCGAGTACCACGGTCGGCGTCTTCGCATGAATGCTACGAATGTTGAGCGTGTCGTTGCCGCTGCCGAGGCGGACGTCGAGCGATTCGAACGTGGCATAGGCGATGCCGGATGCTCCCATGCCCAGACCCGTGACGGCCGTGGCGGTGACCATGCCCGTGTTCGCGGCGGTGTCGCCGGTGTCGTCGATCAGCAGCGAGTCACTGTCGGCCGTCGCATCCTGGTTCGATCCACCCGCCAGCGACACGACGCCCTGGATCTTGTTCACCGTGCCGCCGAGGACGGGGGCCAGGCTGCCGACGATGAACGTGTCGTTGCCTTCGTTGCCGGTTGCGCTAAGCGCCATCGTGCCAAGCACGCCGCGGATGTTGAACGCGTCGGCACCGAAGTTGCCTTCCAGGTCAATCTTCTGCACTTCGCTGGTGGTGACAGCGTTACCGAGGCGGTCGACGGTCATGTCGACGTCGAACGTGTCGTTACCGCGCTTGCCGCGCCCAAGGATCGCCTCGACGCCGGTGAAGCTCGCCTCGCGGCTGCCGACGACTGTGATGGAATCGGCCGTGACGACGAGGTGATCGTCCAGCAGCGAGCCGTTGACGATCAGCGTGTCGAAGCCTTCCCCGCCGTTGATGATGACCGGCGCGTTGGCCAAATACTGAATGAGATCCGCGCCGACGCCACCGGTGACGGTGGAGGTGCCGACGTTGTCGACGGCGGTGTTCAGTTCGAACGTATCATCGCCGTTGTCACCGTTGAGGGTGAGTTCGGCCTTGTTGCGGTTGACGAGGAAGTAGTCGTTGCCCTCACCGCCGTTGAGAGTGGTGGCGAGGCTGACGCCCGCGATGTCGGCACCCTTGGTGGGCACGCCATCAATAACGTCATCCTGCACGAAGCCGTCTTCATCCAGCACCGGCCCGATGCGGAAGCGATCGGCACCGTTGCCGGCGTCGACGTTGACCTTCGCGCCGGTGTCGACGAGCACCATGCTGTCGTCACCCGCACCCAGCATGATGTTCAGCTGTTCGGCGGTGCCGTAGGTCAGCAGACCGCCGGTGCCGAAGAGGCCGCTCAGCGTGACCTTGGTCAGCAGCGCGGTGTCGCCGGTGGTGTCGGCGCGGTCGTCGACGTTGATGGTGTCGTTCCCGTCCTCGCCGTTGATCGTCAGCCCGGCGGTGATGGTATCGACGGTGCCGAACGCGGTCGTGCCGGCGTAGGAGCCGACGTTGATCGTGTCGGCATCGCTGCCGGCATTGATCGTGGTCTGTGCGGCTAAGCCGCGGAAATTAATCGTGTCGTTGCCGGCGAGCGTGCGCACGACCGTCTGGTTGCCGGCGGCCACGTTGGCCACGGTCACCGTATCGGCGTCAGCGTTGGTCTCGATCAGCGTGCTGGCTGCGTTGACCGCGCCCAGCACGTTTATCTTGGCACCCACACCTGCATCGGCGTTTCCATAGTCGGCCAGCAGCGTGACGGTGGTCGCCGCCTGAACCGTAGCCCCGGCGGTGATCGTGAGGTCGTCGCCGCTGCGTAGCGTGACGGCCGCACCTGTCGAGCGAACGGTCGCGCCGGACGTGATCGTCAGGTCGTCGCCGGCCGTGGCGGCGTCGGTCGTCGTCAGCGTGATGTCGCCGGTAGCGTTCACGTTCTCGTTGACCGTCAAGGGGCTCTTGGTCGTGATCTGAGCCACGCCGGCCGACGTGACGCCAACCATGCTGCTCGCGCCACCGATCGCCAATGCGCCAGTGTTGACGACGAACAGCCCGCCCGAGCCAACGTTGGCCTCCAGCTTGGCAACGCTCGTCTCGATCGCGTCAGCGGCGGTGCCAAGGGACGGAGCGTCGGTGACAACCAGCGCCGCGGCGGTGATGTCGACCGCGTTCGCGTCGGCATCGTCAAGTATGCCCGCGGCGCCCTTCAGTGTGACCGTGCCGCCCGTGGTGATGGCATCGATCGTGAGATCGCCGGCGGCTTCGCTTACCAAGATGTTGCCCGTGGCTGTCACCTTCAGCTTGCCGGCGGCCGCATTGGCGGTGTTGATGCCCAGCGGCTGGGTGGCCGTGCCAACGGTGGCCGCGTTCAGCGTGACGCTGTTACCCGTCACGTCGGCCGCGAGGTCGGCGCTGGCTTCAACGATGCCCGCCGTGCTGGTCAACGTGACGTTGCCTGCGGTGCTGGTGATGTTCCCTGCGCGTAGGTCGCCGGTCGTCTCGCTGAGGTAGATGTCGGCCGGTGTCGACGCGTCGATCGCTCCGTTGCCGACGTTCGTGCGAACGGCCTGCGTGGTGCTGCCGATCGCGCCGGTCGCGACGAGGTTGATGTTCTGCCCAGCGACGACGTGTGTGTTGTTCCCGCCGACGATTGCGCCGGCGTTGTTGCGAAGCGTGGTCGTGCCGTTCGTGCTGCTGATCGATTCGGCCAACGTCAGCGCCGAGGTGCTGGTGTTGGTTACGTTGACGTTCCCATTGGCCGTGATCGTACGCAGGTCCCAAGCCGCCGACGCGCTGTGCTCGGTGGCGGCCAGGATCGTGTAGGAAATTGAGATGTTGCCGTACGTGAACGTCTTGGCAACGGGCGCGATGACGATGCCCGTGCCACCGCCGAGCGTGAGGTCGACGTTCCCGCCCGCCGAGATGCTCTTGATGATCGACTTGTCGTCGAACGAGTACGCGCCACCGGCCAGCGTGACGTTCTCGCTGCCCTGCCGCGTAAGGGACAGCGCGACGTTTCCACCGGCCGTGGCAGTGATGGAACCGTCCTCAGTGCGGAGGTTGATCGGCAGCGCGGTCGTGCCAATATTGCCGGCGTCAGCGGTGAGGATGAAGTCGTCGCTGCCGACGAACTTGCCGTTCGACTGGCTGATGTTGCCACCCTTGTTGCGAATGGTGCTGACGCCGGTCGGGTTGGAGATGTCGCCGGTCAAACGGACGTCGGTCGCCTTGTCGTTGTAGATGTTCAGCGCGGCCGGCGCCGTGCTGCCGAGGTCGGTGTTGTAGGTGTGGTCGTTGCTGGCCGTGAAGGTGAGGGCGGGCTCGGGCGCGCCGCTGCCCTGGAAGTCGATGTCGCCGATGACGAAGTTCTTGTTCGAGTAGTTCTTCAGGTCGACCAGATCGAGCGAGCGGTCGAGGTAGATCGTCCCCGCACCGCTGAGCGTGCCGCCGCCGGCGTTGGTGCTGGCGACGAAGCTGGCGGTGCCGCCGTTGTCGTTGAAGATGTCATCGACGATGACGTCGCTGCCGCCCACGGTCGCGCCCACGTTGCTGTCGGCGGCGATGGTGCCGTCGGCGTTCACCGTCAGCTTCTTCTCCGATTCGCTGGTGACGTACAGCCCGCCGTCGAAGGCGATGTTGGCCAAGTCGGTGATGACGCCGGGGCTCTGCTCGTTGGTGCTTTCGACCTTCAGGGCCTTGGTGACGGCCGAGACGATCCAGCCGATGATCGGGATGCTTTCGACGACGTTCTGGACCGTGTAGGCCGTGGCGTCGGAATCCTTAACGTACGTGTTGGCGGCGTAGCTGGTGAGCGCGGCGGCCTTGGTGTACAGCTTCGCGCCGCTCTTGACGTTCACGTCGGTGTGGGCGTTGATCGTGTTGTCCGCTGTGGTGCGGGCGCGGCCCGAGAAGCCGACGACCTGCGACTTCGCCTGCGTGTTGGCGTCGGAATTGTTCTGCCGGGCTTCGATCGTCAGCGTAGCCTTACCGGTGACGGTGGCGCCGCTGTTGATCTCGACCAGTGCATCGGTGTTCAGGCTGATCTTGCTGTTCGAACCGGCCGACGAGTCGGCCGCGTAGGTGTTGGTGTCGGTGATCGCGTCGGCTTCCATGTGCGGCGCGACGGCCTGCAGGTAGACGTTCTGGCCGCTGATCTTGGCGTCGGCGCCAACGCGCACGACGGCGTCGGAGTTGATGTAGATATCGGCCGTGCTGTCGGCATAGCTGGCGAGGCCGCCGGCGTCCATGTCGGTTTCGGCCCGGGTGTGGGCTTCAGTGATGGCCTTGATCGTCACCGTCGTACCGGCGGTGACCACGGCGCGGGCACCCACGGCCGCCAGCACATCGTTGTTCAGATCGAGGTCGGCCGTCGTGTTGGAGCCGCTGACGACTCCACCGGCGCCGGAGTCGACGAAGATGTTCCCCTTGTTCCAGGTGTCGGCCAGCACGGTGACCGCGCCATTGGCCTTCAACGATGCGTCGGCGGCGATGGTGGCATGTGCGTGGGCGGTGATGCGAACGTAGGCGGCATTGATGCCCGCGGCGAGGGCGCCGTAGGTGTCGCCGTCGGACGTGGCGTTGGCGTACGTATCGGACTCGGCCTTAACTGTCGCGCTGCCACCGACGGTGAGCGTGGCGTCTCCAATGGTGGCGTCGAGCGTCGGGTTGCTGGTGGCCGTGGCCGTTGCGCCGTTGCCGCCGACGAGCCCACCGACCGCGCTGGTGGCGTCGGACGTGGCGTTGGCGATCTGTTGGCTCGACGCATTGTTGACCGGCTTATTGATGGCCTGAACGGTCAGGTTGCCGCCGGTGCTCATCGTGACGTTGTTGCCGATGGCTGCCTGTAAGGTCGGGCTGGCATTGGCGCTGCCGATGCTGACGCCAACGCTGATGCCACCGATGTTGATGCCGTAGGCGTCGCCGCGTGCGTAAGCTGCGGCCTCGGATTGGACGGTTGCGCCGCCAGTGGTATGAACGATGGCACTATTGCCGATCGTTGCGCGCGACTGTGGCGTCGAACTGGCGCTGCTGTCGGCACCGCTGCCCGACACGATGCCACCGACCGCGGCCGTCGCGTCCGACTGAACGAGCGCGGTGGCGTTCGACTTCACCTCGACGCTGCCGACGGTGCTTGTCGTGCTCTGGGTGCTGTTGACGCGGGCGTTGCCGCCGAGCGTTGCGACGGCCGAGCCGTTCTCGATCGCATTGCTGATGACGACGCCGACCGCGCCTGCACCCACTGCCGCGCCGGTGGCGCTGGCGTGGTTGTCGGATGACGTGGTCGCATTGACCGCGAGCGAACTGGCGCGGGTGACCGCACCATCCAGCGAAGCGGTAGCGTTGGTGGTGCTGTTGAGCTTCGACACCGCCGCGCCCAAGCCTACAACGCCGGCCGCGCCGGCGAGAGACCTGGCGTCGGAATCGTTGAGCTTGCCGGTGGCCAGGACGTTGACCGCTCCGCCAGCGTCGATCGATGAACCCGTGGCGACCGTCGCAGTGGCCGACGGCTTCACCGAGCCGATTGCGACCGACCCGCCAATGCCGAGCAGACCGCCCGCGGCAGCGCCGGCGAGCTGCTTGAGTTGCACCGTATCGTCGGCGGTGACGTTGACCGCCCCACCGGCGACGATCGTCGCGCTGGTGCCGATGCTCGCGGTCACGCTGCCGGTGGCCGGCGTCGTGCTGAGCGGGGTTGCGACGCTGACCTTCGACGTCTCGCCGCTCGCCTTGGCCTTGGCCACTGCGACGAACGACTCGCTGCCGTAATCGCCGCCAAGTTGGTTCGTGCTGCTTTGGCTGTTCAGTTCGCTCGTGGCATTGCTGCCACCCTTGCCGTTGACGGCCGACAACGCCTCGCCGCTGAGCGTACCGCCGATGTATACCACGCTGACCGCGCCCTGCACGCCCACGAGTCCGCCGCCGGCGGCGACGGTGATGATGTTCACGCTCTTCGTGCCGTCCGCGTCGACGGTGACGTTCCCACCCGCGCTAACGGCGGTACCACCACCGATGACGGCCGCGGTGGAATTCTTGATCGTCGTCACGTCGACCGACGCGCCAGCGCCCAGTACGCCGCTGCCGGAGATCGCGCCAATCTTCGACTCGATGGTCGTGTTATCGACGGCCTGCACGTTCACGTGCTGGCTGGCAGCCTTGTACGAGGGCGTCTGATTGACGGCAGTGGTGCCGGTGAGCTCTTCAATCTTGGCGGTCGTCGTGTTCGACACCGAGTTCACGCTGGTCGTGCCGGCAATGCCCACGTAAAGGCCGCCCGCCGCGGCGGCGCCGTAGCTGACGACGTCGGTGAACTGGTCGGCCTTCACGGTGGTGGTGCCGCTGGCGTCGGTGCTGCTGTCGGTAATGCGGGCAATCGTGGTATTGTCGATAAGGTTAACGAGGACGGTACCGCCCACGCCGCCGCCGACTTTACCGATGCCGATCGAGCCGGCCAGGATGCCGGTGACCGTGCCATCGGCCTGCTTACCGAAGACGACCTCGTCGTCGGCCATCACGGTGAGGTTCCCGCCAGCCTTAACCGTCGACCTGTCGATGGCCGCTTCGTTGGTGGTGTCGACCTTCACGACCGACACGCTGCCGGCCAAGCCGACGGTGAGCGAGCCACCGCCGCTGACGACGATGTTGTTCAGGCGTTCGCGGGTGTTGCTGATTGCCTCGACCGTGCCGAAGGCGGTGACGGTGCTGCTGGTGATCTTGGCCGCGGTGTCGCTGGTGTCGATCACGGTGCCGGCGGTCGCGCCGATGCCCGCAATGCCACCCAAAGCCAAGCCACCGGCCTTGGAATCGAGATCGGCCTTGCTGAGGGCGCGAACGCGGGTGCCCGTGGCGGCGTTACCACCGTCGCGATTGGCGTTGACGGTCGAGCCGCTGATCTCGGCCAGGGTCGTATCATCCCGCAGCGTGACGGCCGCGGTGCCGGCGATGCCGACCTTGATGCCGCCCGAGACGTTGCCGAGCCAGACGTCCACCTCGGCGGTGTCGGTGGCGACCACGCTCAGGCCGCGCACGTTATCCGTCAGGCCGCTGCCGTCGGCACGAGGGATGGCGGTTTCGGCCAGGCCCTTGCTGTTGATGGTGCTGTCCTGAACGAGCGCCTTGGTGGTGTTGCCGATCGTGTTGATCGCCGCCGTCGCGCCGACGCCAGCCACGCCGCCACCGGCGAGCACGCCACCGTAGAAGGTGATGTCGCTGTCGGTGTTGGCCAGTACGTTGACGTTGTCCTGGGCGGTGACGGTGGTGTTCTTAATCGTCGCTTGTGTGTCGTTGGCGATCAGGTTGACCGCGACCGAGCCGGCGACGCCGACCGTACCGAAGGAGACCGAGCCGCTGACGGCGATGGTCTTGATTTCGCCGGTGGTGCCCGCCGAGACGGTGACGGAACTCGTATCGCTGGTGACGGTGCCACCATCGATGGTGGCGTAGGCCTTATCGGCGATGTCGTTGTACGCCGCTGCCGCGCCGACGGCGACGGTGCCGGCGCTGAACGCGACCTGGCCGGCGAGGGATTCGATCGTCGAATCGTCCGTGGCGGTGACGCTGATCGCGTTGCCGGCGACCAGCTTGGAACCGCCATTGACGTGGGCGTCGGCCGTCGTGCGAATCCTGTTCAGCGAGAGCGAACCGCCGTACGCCGAATTGGCGGCGGCGCTGACGCCGGCCGAGATGGACTGGATCGTCGCGTCGTTCTTCGCGGTGATGCTCGTCGCGCCCGTTGCGTTGACGTCGGCGGCCGACTCGAGGCCGGCGGTGGTCGCGCCGCTGATATCGTTCCACGCGCCCGAACCACCGACGCCGGCGTTGCCAAAGTTGACGGCAAGGTTGCCGGCGAGGCTCTTGATGACGCCGGTGTTGGTGGCGTTCAACGTCACGTCACCCGTCGCATCGACGCCGGCGGCGGTTTTCTTGCCGCTGATGACGGCGACGGTCCCCTGGCGGATTTCGTTCAGGGTAAGGGCGGCCGCGCCGGCCATGTTGCCAAGGCTGGCACCGATGGCGGCGGCGATGGCCTGGATCTCGCTATCGCTTGTCGACGTCACGTCGAGCTTGCCGGCAGAGTTCAGATCGCTGCCCTCGATCGACGCCTTCGTGTCGGTGCCGATCTCGTTATATGCGATCGACGCGCCGATGCCCGCCATGCCGCCGAACGCGATCGCGCCGGCGACGGCGACGATCTGCGAATCGTCCTTGGCGGTGATGACCGTCGCGCCGCTGGCGGTCGTGGAGACCGACGAGCTGCCGCTCACGCTGGCGGTGGTGTCGTTGTCGATCAGGTTGACCGACACCGAGCCCGCAAGCCCGACGCCGTTGCCGGCGACCGAGCCACCGACGCCGGCGCTGATGGCGAGGATATCGCTCAACTGTTCCGCGTTGACCGTCAGCGCACCGGCCGCCGATAGCCCGGAATTGTTGATGGCTGCGGTGGTGACGGAGGTCACGTCGTTCATCGAGTACGCGCCGGCGATGCCCGCCGAGTTCGCGCCCGAGGCCGCGATGGCGACGCCACCGGTGACGGTCCGCATCGTGACGTTGTCACGGGCGATGATGCGCGTTGCGCCACCGGCGGTGACTGCGGCGTCCTGAACCAGGGCCTTGGTGGTGTCGTCGATCAGGTTAACCGCAGCGGCGCCGGAGACGCCGATGCCGTACTTGCCGCCGCCCTTCTTGCCTTCCTTCTTCTCGGACTCGGTGGCGTCTTTGTTCACGAACGTGGCGGCAATCGCATGCGTATCGAACGTGCCGGTGTTGGCCGCCAGCACGCCCAGACGGCCACCGGTGGTGAGCGAGCCGGTCGCCTCGTTCGTTTCGCCGATGTTGTTGCCAACGATGGCCTTGGTCTGGCGGTCCACATCGGTGATGACGGCGGTGAAGCCGACGCCGACGCTTTCACCCTTGGCGATGCCGCCGCCAATGTTGAAGACGCTCGACGCATCCTCGGCCGCCACGATCACGTTCAAGTCCGTCTCGTATTCGGTCGCGGTGACGGCCGTAATCGACTCGTCGGCCGTGGTAACCTGCCCGTCGCCGTTGGAATCGAACGAGAGCGGGACGCGGTCTCCGTCGCGGTGCAGCTTGAGGAGCGTCGTGCCCGTGGTGACGACCGCGCCGTCGTCGATCTTTGCGATCGATTCGTTATTGATATCGACGAGCCCGAACGACCCGTAGACGGCGTAATCGCCACCTTTACCGCCGCTCTCGGCGATCGAGATATTCCGCGAGGTGGAGTACGACCGCACCAACAGTCCGCTGGCGTACAAGGTTGCGCCCGACTTAATGACGGCGGCGGCGTGGTTGTCCTGCGTCACCTGAAGGTACGACCCGCCGACGCCCGCTTTACTGCCACCGGCGTTCAAAATCTTCACGCCGAACACGCCCGACAGGTTCAGGTCCTGAATGTCATTCTTGGCCGTCACGGCAACGACCTGCGTTGGTCCGCGGTAGGCGGCCTTCTGGTTCACCTGCGCGCCGGTGTCGATGTAGGCGTCGGCGTCGTTCGTGTACTTCACGAAGTTGATCGAGCCGGCGATGCCGGTCTTATCGCCCTCGGCGTTCGACTGGGCCCACGAGGTGAAGAACCCGTTCTGCAGGCCAAGGTTCGAGTTCAGCTTGTCGAGAACATCGCCGACGCCCTTAATCTGGGCCCACTGAATCTCGTACGGCTGGACGATGCTGGCGTTCACCGCCACCCGGCCCTTGGCGTCCACAACGGCGTTGGAGCCGATGTACGCCTCGGAGTCGTTCTTGAAGATCGCGATGTTGATGGCGGCGCTGACCGAGTTTTCCTTCGTGTTGCCACTGGTGGGCTGCTTTGCCACGATGGCGGCGGAATCGACGGTGCTGGTGGCGCTGGTCTCGGGGACGAACACGAGCGTGCTGTCGACGACCACGTCGCCGTTCTTGGCAAGCACGGTGGCACCGGTGCCGACGCGGGCGACGGAGGTGTTCGTGTCTCCCGCGTACGTGAACGCGGCCGACACGGCCAGTTTCTTGGCGCCGCCAGCTTGGGGCTTCTGGTCAGGCTGCTTTTTGCTGATGAACGACGTCACGCCGGAGGAGGCGCCCTTCACGCCCAGGACGATGCGCGCGCCCAGGCCCGAGCCGGCGCCGCTGACCGAGCTAGTGTCGTTCCGCACGGTCTGGCTTTCGGCCAGCACATGAACGTTCTGCCCCGCCGTGGCGGCGCCGTCCATCTTGGCGGCGTTCTCACTCGTCGACAGGCTGACGGCCACCGCGACGCCGAACGTACCGTCCTCGTATGCGCCGGCGCTGGCGCCCGTGTTGTGATCCTTCCGGACCTTCGCCTTCACCGTGACGCTGCCGTTGTCCGAGTTCAATGATGCACCGGCGGCGACCGTCGCGGTCGACTTGATATCGGCGTCGCTGACGGCAATCGTGATGCTCTGCTCGGCGCTGCTCTTTGCCGCGCCGAGCAAGCCGCGCTTTGCGCTGACGGAGACGGTGCTGTCGGCAATCGTGTTCAGCGACAGGTTGCCGCTGGCCGTCAGCGTGGCGCCGTTCTGCACGTCGATGCGGGCGGTCGGCTTCGACTGCCCGAACGCGAACGCGAGCTGTTTCTCGCGGGCGGTCGTAAGGATGCGGGCTTCGGTCTGGGCGCCCGACTGCACGTCTATGACCGAGCCGACGATGTTCGAACCCGTCCCGATGGTGATGAGCGACGTCGACCTCGCGATCGATAGTCCGATGAACGCGCTGATGCCTTCAAGCACCTCCGGCGTTGCGAAATCGCCCGAGGGGTTCTCGGCATCAAGGTTGTACTCGTCGCTGGTGTCGTTGAAGTCGGCGTCGGTGGTCGCGGTGCTGTAGACCTTCACGACGCCGCCCTTCACGGTGGCGTTGGTGATCGTGATGCCGCTGTCGGCGACCTTGATCCACTGGCGCGCCGAGAAGTATCCATTGTCGACCGAGTCGTCGCCGACGATGTCAATCGAGCCTGCGGTGAACGTGCCGGTCGATTGCGCGAAGACGGCGCTGCCACTGGTGAGCGTGAGGTATTGGCCGCGCAGGTTGACGTTGCCGCTGTTTCCCACCGACGCACCGTTGGCGTGATCGGATCCATTGCCAATGTTTCGGGTAGAGATGAAGTGCGTGCCGGCGAGGCCGAAGTTGCCCTCTGTCGTCAGGCTGACGTTGCCGCCGTTGGATACGACGTTGCCATCGACGCTGACGTCGCCCTCGGCCTTCACGGTGAAGTTGCCCCCGCCCGTGGCGAGCGACTGGATGCGCAGCATGCCGTCGAACTTGCCGTCGATGGTTACGCCACCGGCGAGGCTGAGCGAGTTGATGCCCCCTGCTGACGCGTCCAGGTCCGCCGACCAGCTGGCGCCGTCCGTGCTGTACTCCAGCAGCCCACCGGCCGACCGCAGGTAGATGTCCGACGAAGCGCCGGAGTTGTCGAATGTGACGGTCGTGCCGCTTAACGCGGGCACCACGGACAGCAGCCGCCGCTCCTCGAGCGTCTCGAACGGGTCGCTATGGCGCGCAACGGCCAGGGCGGGGCCATGGCCCATCAGCATGCGGCACAGAGCGTCGTGCGCCCGTGCACGATCACGGCAGATGCGAAGGATGGCCTGGTGACGGAGAAACTTCCACGCAGAGGACGCGTATTCGCGCACAGATATCCTTCGCCGGCCTTGGCCCACAGTTGCCTCTGTACGGCATCACCGCAGCCATGCTGGTCGCGCTTATTTAATAGAATCAAAACGAGAACGGTTCGCCCATCCGCCGCCCGGTTAGCCCACTCCGGCACGACGCGATCACAGCACCCAGGAACAGAAAGGATGGTGGTAGTGTGAGGAACAATACAGGGTGCCAGCCCCAAAGCAAACCGACAACAGGACGCAAGGCCGCCATCGGTCCGCTCCTGTGTTAAATTCGGTAGCAGTTTTCGGAATGGGAGGCGCCTGAGGGGAGCCAACCGCTTTCGGTGCCGACGCGCCACCTTCAGACGAGTCGAGTGGGGCCCGGGTGCGACCACCCTACGGCTTAAATAAGCGGACATAGCCGACGCTCCGCATGGCGGACGGTGGTCAAGTTGCTCGATAGGCGATCCTGGTCGGTCAGCGTCAGCCGGTCGCTGCCGCAGGATTGGTTGCGGTGTCGCCGGCGTTGTTTCGCATTCCTGATGATCGGGCGTGCATCGGGACGACGACGCTGCCTTTGACTCGGTAACCTGGGCACGTTACATGGGGGCAGCCGGCCGGTGACGGTTCATTGGTGGGCGAGACATTCTTAATGGAAGCGAGGACTGAGATGGTCAAGAAGAACGTGTTAGCCCTGTGTGCCGCGGCAGCGATTGGGTTCGCCGGGGCGATCATGATGGGCACGGGCAGCGACCGCAATGTCGCGCTCGCGCAGGACGCGGGTGGGACGGCGGCCGGTTCGAACGCGATGTCGGCCCCGGCCGGCAACAATGCGCCGCTGACGACGAAGGACATCAGCCTGGAACAGGCAAACCAAATCGTGTCGGCGGCGATTCAGAAAGCGCGGGACACGAACACGAAGATGGACATCGCGGTAGTCGACGCCGGCGGTAACCTCAAGAGCTTCGCGCGGATGGACGGCGCGTGGATCGGGAGCATCGACATCGCGATCCGCAAGGCAAAGACGGCGCGGTTCTTCGACATGCCCACCGGCGAGATCGGCAAGCTGAGCCAGCCCGGTGGCCCGCTGTACAACATCGAGATCTCCAACGGCGGGCTGATCTCGTTCCCCGGCGGCATCCCGCTGAAGGACGCCGACGGCACCGTCATCGGCGCGATCGGCGTCAGTGGCTCGACCGTCGAGAACGACCACACGGTCGCCGAGGCGGGCGCCGGGGCCGTCAAGTAACCCGAACTGCGCTATCAAGGAACTGACGTGGCCGGCGGGTGGCACGGGTTGGCAATGCAACCTCTGACATCCGCCGGCTGCGGATTGGAAACGGGGAACCAGCGATTGCAATCAATCTGATGGTCTCGATCCGTGCATAGCGCATGGCGGGCGCGGCTTGAGGTACGCGTTCTTCCCCAAGAGCACCACCGGCACGGTCCAGAACAGGATCCACAGGTCCAGCCCGATCGACGCACGATCGATATACGCCAGATCCCACTCAATTCGGTCGTTCCACGGGATGGCGTTCCGCCCCATCACCTGCGCCAGCCCAGTCAACCCCGGCTTCACCAACAGCCGTTGCGCTTGCCTTGGACTACATTGTTGGATCTCCCACGCCAGCAGGGGCCGCGGGCCAACCAACGACATCTGCCCGACCAACACGTTGAAGAGTTGCGGTAATTCATCGAGGCCCGCGGCCCGCAACACACGGCCGACGCGCGTGATTCGCGGATCGTCACTGGTGGTCTCCTCGTGCAGATTCACTTCGGCTGCTATGTCGGTCATCGTGCGAAACTTGATGATCCGAAACTGCCGACCTCGCAACCCCGTGCGCGCTTGCAGAAAAAGAGCCGGACCGCCGGAATCGGCCCGCACGGACAAGGCAATCAACACCATCAACGGCGAGAGCACCACCAGAGCCAGGGCGGACACAGCTACATCCAGCGTGCGCTTGGCAATCGCGTGCGTCGTCGTTAGCCCTACGCTCCCTATCATGGCGAGGATGATAGACTGGCAAGCGGCGAAGCAGACTGCACACGCGTCCCCTTTTCAAACTTAAATGAACTTCCCGCTGCGGATACTCTTCGTCAACCAGTACTACTGGCCCGACCGTGCACCCACCGCGCAATCTCTTGCCGATTTGGCAGAGTTCCTCGCCAATCGAGGGCATGAAGTTCACATTGTTTGCTCCGCTGGCCAATACGACTCGACTTCCAGTCATGGCGAGGCGCTTTCGTCGTTCGAAGTGCATAAGGGCGTTCTCGTTCGACGCATCGGCGCGACCTCCTTCGGACGCGACGGAAAACTTGGCAATTTATCGCAACTAGTCGACTTCGCCTCGTTCCACGCGTTGTGCGCGGTTCACGTGCTGTCGTCCGCCCGGAAGTTCGACGTGGTCGTCACGCTCACTACGCCACCGCTGATCGCCATCTACGCGTCGGTTGCCGCCCGCCTGTTTCGTACGGTGCGGCACGTTCACTGGACGATGAACCTTCACCCGGACATCGGGATCGAGATGGGTCTGCTTCGTCGCACTGGCCTATTGGCCCGCGTCCTATCCGGCCTGACGGATTGGCAATTGCGTACAAGCGCCGCCTGCGTCTCGCTCGGTGACTGCATGACCAACCGGCTTCGCGCCAAGAGGGTCAGTGCGTCGCGAATATCGCGCATTCCCATGTGGGGACTTGATCTTCCGGATGGCGACGAGGAAGACGACTTCAGGACCGAATGGGATCTGGAAGGAAGGTTCGTCGTGATGCACGCCGGCAATGCGGGTGCGATTTGTACGTTCGACGTCGTCCGCGAGGCAGCGGTTCGCATGCGCAGCGATGACCGGTTCGTCTTCATGTTTGTCGGCGCGGGACGCCAGATCCGCGAGCTGAGAGCATTCGCCGAAAGTCACGATCTCACCAATGTGCGGTTCCGCCCGTACGTCCCGCGCGAGCAGCTCGCCCGCGTGCTTCGCACGGGCGACGTGCACCTCGTCAGCCTACGCGCCGAACTCACTGGCACCTCGGTGCCCTCCAAGCTCTACGGCATCATGGCTGCCCGACGACCAGCTATCTTCATCGGAGCACCGGATTCAGAATCGGCCGCCGCGATCCGCCGCTATAGCTGTGGCAAGGTTGTCTCCCCGACTGATCCCGACGCCTTCGAAGCAGCGGTTCGACAATTTGCGATGGATCCTGTGCTGCGCGCAAGTGCCGGCAGCCGTGGGCGCGAGGGCTACGAGCGCGAATTTAACCCCACCATCTGTTGTACAAGTTGGGCGACCCTCATTGAGAGCATCGGTACGCCGCCGGATAAGGGGCGTCGTTCAACTCGAGCAAAGTGCCGTGCTGGTCGCGCTTCATCAGGCTCGCAATGGCTGGCCATTTCAGCACAACAACGAGCATTCTAGTTGATTCCCGTTCGACGGTTTCCCACAAGAGCTACTTGGCCTTGTTCAATTCCTCGGCCATATTGTTGAACATGTCACCGGCGCGCGCCTCGGCGGGGTCGCCGGGCCGCGATTAGCTAATGTTGTCCGCCGGTCTGCGGCTCTGCATATAATCCATCCGTCGTGCGTTGAGCATGAAACACCGAAGTCGCGTCGAGATCGAACGAGGAGGCTGCCGTGGCGGATGAGACGATGCTAATGCTGGCGAGCGAGGTGCGAGGCAAGACGCTGCGGATCCTGGAGACGGTTAGCGACGACGAAGCCCGCTTTACCGGCCCGGGGCTGAACAACTCGATCCTGTGGCACGCGGGACACGCGGTGGTGGTCGTCGAGCACCTGAGCATCATGCCCGCAACCGGGCGGGAGCCGGCCTATCCGCAGGGATGGCACGAGAAGTTCGCCTGGAAGAGCGAGCCAGCAAAGGTGACGCAATGGCCGGCGCTGGCGGAGGTGCAAGAGGTGCTGCGGTCGCAGCTCGCGCGACTTCAGGAGACGATTGGCGGCCTCGCGCCCCAGCAGCTAGACCGGGTGATCGACCAACGCCGCAACCGCACTTTGCGCTATTCGATCCTGCACGGCTTGCATGACGAGTCGGGGCACCAAGGAGAGATGTACCTGCTGCGCAAGCTCTACGCGCGCCAGTCCGCCCCGCAGGCAAACGCCGCGCTCTGACGAATAGGTGAGCTCTCGTGGGGGCGACGCAACGCTCGCCGAAATTGCAGAGTAAGGGGATGCGGCTACACTGCCATCGCAGAGTTCCTCCGGCGTTCGCGTGGTGGCGGCAAGGACAGCGCATGGAAATGGGGTCGACATCGTTGCCGCAGCGGTTCTGCTCCAACCACCCGCAGCGCGCGGCGATCGGGGTTTGCGTCGTTACGTCGACGCCCATCTGCAGCGAGTGCTCCACACGATACGAAGGGGTCAATTACAGCAAAGAGGGCCTGCGGCTGCTCCGGGAGCGTCGCGCCGCCGCTGCGAAGGGGACCCGATCGGGGGCCACGACGCTGCTGATCATCGTGGCTTGGTGCACGGCGCCGCTCCAGCTGTACCTCGTCTACCAATCTTACGCGATGTCGGCCGAGCTGCTCGCGCAGCTCTTACATTGGAAGCCCTAAACGCATGATCGTGGCACGGACGACTGACGATGGGTTCATCGCGCGGCTGATCAACGTGCAGGGCCCCTGCACGACACCGCTCGACGCCGCCATCGAGTACATGCGGGCGCGCATCGAGCGTATTGCGCCGTGGTATGTACTTGCGATGGCACCGCACGCGATCGTCACGGTGCTGCTGATCGACGTGATCATCGCAGGGCAACGCTCGCGGATCGCCCCGCTGTGCCTTTGGCTGCTCGCAGCGACCCTGTGGCGATGGGCATGTCTCGCGCGGCTGCAGCAGGACGTGCTGCGCGACCTCGGGCAGGCGGGCGACGTACGGTTGTGGTCTCGGTTGCCGGCGATCATTTGCGTACGGATGGCCTCGAACGTTGGCATAACCTGGGGCAGCATCGCGCTGGGCGTGCCGGCGTTTTACGGACTGTTCATGGGCGGGTTCGTTGCGCCCCTGCTGTTGGAGAGCCGCGATCCGGCCGTGCCGCGCGTGCGCGCCTGCATGTCGTGGATCACGCATGCCGGCAGGCGGCTGCTGCGCGTGACGCTGGTGATGACGCTGATCATCCTTGTTGGCACGATCGCGGCGTTCGTCAGTCAGATGGTTTTGGCCAACACCGTCCTGTCGAGCTTGTTAGGGATTGACACCGCCGACCTAAACGTCACGTTGGGAAGCTGGGCGTGGCGGCTTCGCGTCTTCTACGGGCTGTTCCTGCTGTTCGACGTTTACTGGACGGTCGCGTGCGTCTTCCTGTATTACGACTCGCAATCGCGGCGCACCGCGACCGACCTGCGCGTACGGTTGACGGACCTGACCAAGGCGGGCGCGTGACCCTTGCCCGCACCACGTTGCATCTTACCCTGTCGGTCGCAGCGATGTCGTCGTGCGCGACGCTGGCCAACGCCGCCGAGGGAACTGGCCGCGCAGCGGCGCCGGTGCCTGCCGCAACGACGGACGACCCGCACCAACACCTGAACCAGATCCTCCAGCGGCCAATGTTTCGGGCATGGCGGTCTCGCCAAGAGGGACCCGACTTCCGCGTTGAATCGCCTTTATCAGAGGATTTCGACGGCTCGTGGATCCGTAAACCCTTCACCTGGATCGGGGACCTATTCGAGTGGCTCTTCCGCTCGCGCCGCAACGCCCCTAGGTTGCCGAACCTTCCGAGTGGCGATGGGCTGTCCACGGCGCTGAAGGCAGTGGCGTGGGCGGTGCTGGGGGTGGCGCTGCTGTTCCTGACCATCCTGCTGTACCGAGTCCTCCGCAGGCCCACGGCTACGTCGCCGGCGGCACGGCTGCTGAGCCGCCAGCAGGTCCGTGATGCGATGGAATCGGGTGACGCGCTGGCGCTGGGCACCGGTCAGTGGCTGGACGAGGCCGACCGCCTCGCGAGCGAACAGGACTTTCGCGCCGTCTACCGCGCGCTCTACCTAGCGCTGCTGTCGGGGCTGCACACGGTCGGCAAGATCGAACACACCCGCAACCGGACCAATTGGGCCTACGTCGAGCGGTACCGCGGGCCGGCGAACGAACGGCAGACGTTCGGCGAACTGACGACTTTGTTCGACCGCGTGTGGTACGGTCGCAAACCCGCCAGTGGCGACGATCTGGACGTCCTCCGGCACAAGGTGGCCCTGCTCACGCAGAAGGCGGCTGGCGGGGGTGCTGCATGAAGCGACGTTGGCCCTTCTGGCTCACGATGGGCGCTCTGATGATCGGCGCGCTACTGGCCTATCGCTCCGCCGTCTTCAGCAGCCGCAGCGGAGACGCGGCACCGTTGTACTCGACGCGCCGCCACGACCCGTACGGCACCGCGGCGCTCTACACGCTGGCCATCGAACGCGGCCTCGAGACGCGCCGCATCGAGCAACCCACTTTGGACCCGGACGACCGCGGAACCCTGATCCAGGTTCCGAATGGCACGCGGGGCGCGTTCGGCGGCGCCACGTATCACCTTCAGACGCGACAACTGGCGGACTGGATCGCTCAAGGCAATACCGTCGTCCAACTCAGCCGCGTCCCGACCGAACTCATGGGTCACTTCAAGATCGCCGTGGCCAAAGAAGTGCCCGCCGACCTGCTGGAGTCGATTCGAGGCGAGGAGACGCGCGGCGCCAACCCGGACGAAGTGCCCGGCACCAATTACCTGGCGCGACTTCAGGGTGAGGATAAGGGTCTGCCCGACGGACGACTGCTGTTGCGGGAACCGATGAGCTTCGCGGACCGGCCGAACGACCCGAGGTGGTCGGTACTGGCCCGCGTGCCGACGTACGGCAACGCGATCGTCGCGGCCGAATTGCGCGTCGGACGTGGCCGTCTGATCCTCGTCGGCGCGCCGACGCCGGCCATCAACGAAACGCTCGGGCAAGAGAGCAACCTCGACTTCCTGCTGTCGACGATCGGTGACGGCCCGGTCCTACTGGACGAGTGGTCGCATGGCATCGGCCATGAGGCGACGATCATCGGGTTCCTGCTGGAAGCAGGGTTGTTGCCTATCCTGTTGCAAGTTGGGTTTGTGGCAGCCCTATACGTCTGGAGCACGTCGCAACCCCACGCGTCCGACGACGAGCAAATGTCGGCGCCTGAGGCCGGAGTTGGCGCCGGACAGGTCGCGACGCTCGGCTTTCTGTACAGCCGATCGCTGGCGCCCGATGCGACGGCCGAGCGGGTGTCGGCCGAGGTGACGCGACGACTCGCCGAGGCGTTGCGTTGCCGGCCGCACGACGTGTGCGCCCGGGTCTCCTCCCTCGCGCCCGACCTGCGCCAGCGATGCGAGCAGCTGTTTCAACGCCTTGCCGCCATCCAGCCCCCGCGCGACGTGCGCTGTCCCACCTGCGGTTACGATCTGCGCGGCAACGTGACGGGCCGATGCCCGGAATGCGGCGCGTTGCTCAGCAGCGAGCTGCGCCACCACATCGCGCAGCTGGCGCCCAGCCCGCCATCGACCCGGGGTTCAATGAAGTTACAAACCAAAGCGGCGTTTGCTGACGCGCTGAGCTTGTCCTACGAACTGTCTCAGGAGATCCGCCGTGAATCACGAGTTGCCAACTGAATTGTCCGCCGTAGCCCGCTCGCTGGGCACGCTGCGAACCGAGATGTCCAAAGCGGTGCTGGGGCAGGACGAGGTGCTCGAGCAGGTGCTGGTCACGCTGCTGTGTGGCGGGCACGCGCTGCTGGAGGGCGTGCCGGGCGTGGCCAAGACGCTGACGATCCGCGCGTTGGCCCAGGCCGTGTCGTGCGTCGTGAAGCGCATCCAGTTCACGCCCGACCTGATGCCGTCAGACATCGTCGGCACCAACGTCTTCGACCTCAGCACCAACTCGTTTCGCCTGCACACCGGACCGGCCTTCACCGACCTGCTGTTGGCCGACGAGATCAACCGCGCCCCCGCCAAGACGCAGGCCGCGTTGCTGGAAGCGATGGCCGAGGGGCACGTGACGATCGACGGTGTCCGCCACCCGCTCTCGCCGGTCTTCACGGTATTCGCGACCCAGAACCCCGTGGAGTTCGAGGGCACCTATTCGCTGCCGGAAGCGCAGCAGGACCGGTTCCTGATGAAGGTGCGCGTGCCGTACCCCGACGCCCAGGCCGAGCGCTCGGTCGTGGAGATGGTTCATCGCGGCGCGCCACCGGACCGGCTGGACGACGGCACGGTGCGCCCGGTGATGACGCTGGCCGACCTGCGGGCGGTCCGAGCCGCGCTGCCGCGCGTGCAGGCGGAGGCGACCGTCATCGACTACCTGGTGAACATCGTCCGCGCCACGCGCGATCACGAGTCGGTGCTCGTGGGGGCCAGCCCGCGCGGCTCGATCTTCCTGCTGGGCGCCGCCAAGGCACGCGCGCTGCTGAGCGGGCGCGACTTCGTGACGCCCGACGACGTCGTGGCGATGATGGTGCCGGTCCTCGGTCACCGCATGACGCTGACGGCCGAAGCGGAGATCGCCGGCGAGACGCGCGCCGAGGTGCTGCGGTCGATCCTCGACAAGGTCGAGGTGCCGCGGTGACGATCCGCCCGGGCCGACTTTCGATCGCGATTGCCGCGATGCTTGCGCTGCTGCTCGTCGGGGCGGTGGTCGACCCGCGCATCGCGATCCTCGTGCTGCTCGGGGACGCGGCGCTGGTGGCGGCCGTGTTCACGGTGGGCCGCCGGCTTCGGCGACTTCCGATCGACGTGCAACGCGATGGTGACGAGCGCGCGCAGGTCGATCGCGAGCAGGCCGTATCGTTCCGCATCGCGAACCGATCGCACCGCACGGTGGTCGTGCGCATTCGCCAGCCTTGGCCGGATGGCTTCGAGGCGACCGGGGACACGCTTGAGGTCACCGTGGCGCCCGGCGAGGTCGTGCGGGGCGCGGTGGTCGCCAAGCCGCGACGCCGGGGCGGCATCAACTTGCCCCCCGCCACGTTCGAGCTGCGCTATGCCGGTGCCGACCTCGCCCACGTTGGCGGCCAACTCGCGGCGATCCGGATGCGTGTCTTCCCAAGCCTGCGCGGCATGAGCGCCTATGAGGCGCTTCGCCAACATCACGCGTCGAACCTCGCCGGCGCGCACCGGCACCGCATGATCGGCTCGGGCCGCGATTTCGACCAGCTCCGCGACTACGTGCCCGACGACGACTTCCGACAGGTGAACTGGAAGGCGACCGCCCGTCGGAACCGCCCGATTACCACGGTTTACCAGGCGGAGCGAAGCCAGGACGTGCTGCTCTGCCTCGACTGCGGGCGAATGATGGGCCACGCGATGAGCGGCGGCAGCACCGCGCTCGACCACGCGATCGACGCGTCGGTCATGCTGGCCCACGTGGCCAACCGGCAGGGTGACCGCGTGGGCCTCGTGCTGTTCCGAGACGTCGTAACGCTCGTTCGCCGGCCCGGCGCCGGGATGGCGGCGGTGAACGGAATGCTGGAAGACCTCGTGGACGCCCGCGCCGAGCCGGTCTTTCCGTCGTACGGCGCCCTGACCGGCGCGCTGCGTGCTCACCAGACCCGCCGGTCGTTCGTCTTCCTGTTCACCGACCTGAACGACCCGCAGCTCGCCGCCAACCTCGCCGAGGTGCTACCGCTGATCACGCGCCGCCATGCGGTGACCGTGGTCAGCCTGCGCGATCCGCTTTTGGACGAGATCGCCAGCGGGCCCGCGAGCGACCGCCGCGGCGTGTACGACGTGCTGGCGGCCCGGCACATGGTCGACGAGCGCGCCGCGCGCGTGCGCGAGCTGCAGCGCTACGGCGCAACGGTCATCGAGGCCGATGCCGACTCCATTACGACTGGCTCCATCAACGCCTACCTGAACGCGAAGGCGCGCCAGCTCGTTTAACGGCGGGTGCCCACCCTGGCCAACGGCCCCGCCCGCTCCTCGCGAACCGCGCGCGGCGTCACCGGCAGGTAGAACAGGTACGTGACCAGCGCACCGAACAGGCCGGCGGCGACGGCGATTTTGAACGGGTAGGGAATCGTCGGCTCGTTGATCTGGCTGAAGCCCCCTTCCACGATGCCCGCGAGCACGAGCAGGGTCGCGGTGCCCACCAACAGGTCCACCAACTGTGGCCGGGCGGCGCGCAACCGGGTTCGGAACGACCCGCGGTCGCGTCGCAGCTGCAGGGCCGCCAGCACCAGCCCCGCCCCCCCGGCGATCATGACGCAGGGAAGCTCGACCGACCCATGCGGCCCCACCCAGGCGACGAAGAACGTCGCTTGGCCGTCCATCACGTACATCGCCGCCAGGCTGCCCACCATCGCGCCGTTGTAGAACAGCACGATCAGCGTGCCGACCCCGAACGTCAGCCCGAGCGCGAACGCCAGCACCGACACGCGAATGTTGTTGTTGAACAGGTAGACGGTGAACGCGCCGTGATCGCCGGCCGACGCGATGCCGCGGGTCCCGTCGCGTTCAGATTGCTCCAGCCGGGCCACACGGTCGCTCGGCGATTCCTGCAGATGCTCGGCCGGCAAGAAGACGGTGGCAGACGAAGGCGCGGCGAACGTCGCGACGTACCCCACGACCCCGCCGGCGATCAGCGTGCCCGCGCTGACCGCCAAGGCGCGTGCATTCGCTCGCACGGCCGCCGGGAAGTCGTGCCGCAGGATTCCCCACCACGCGCGGAAGAATCCCGCCTTGCGCGGCACCTGCAGCTGCGCGTACGCGCGGGCGACGAGCCCCTCGATGTACTCGGTGACGTTCAGGTTCCCCGTGCGGGTCTGTATCAGGCTGAGGTCGCTGCTGGTAAGCCGATAGAGCGAGAAGAACTCGTCGGCCTCGTGCGGCCCAAGTGACGAAAGGCCGGCACGGTCCACGCGGTCAAGCAGGTCGGCCAACCGCTGCCAGCGAGGGCGCCGATCGCTCAGGAAGTGGTTGAAATCCATATCCCGCAATTGTGCCCACACCCGCCACGACGGGCAACGGGACGTGCCGGCGACACGCGTCGCGCGCGTCCGAACGATGGCATGATGATGGCACACGGCGTATCGTACGGGCCGGTCGTTGACGGAGCCGCCGAGCGAGGGAATGACGCGTGCGTCGATATCGGATCACCACCCCCGAACAGGTCGCGTTCCACTATGCCGTCGCCGGCGTGGTCGAGCGGTGCATGGCCTGGTTCGCCGACCAGCTGCTGATCTGGTCCGGCTACATCGTGATTATCCTCCTGTTTGCCCAACTCGGCGGAAGCGCGAGCGTCGCTCTCATCATCCTGGGCATCTTCGTGCTCGACTTCTCGTACTTCGTGCTGTTCGAGCTCTACTGGGCCGGCCAGTCGCCGGGCAAGCGGATGTTCAAGATCCGTGTGATTGCGGCCCGGGGCAACCGGCTGACGTTCAACGACGTGCTGATACGCAACGCGATGCGGCCCATCGATTCGCTGCCCTTTTCCATGGTGGTGGGTGGCACGACGGCGGTCGTCGATCGGTGGCACCGCCGGCTTGGGGATATCGTTGCCGAGACGATCGTCGTCCGCGACGCGAAGCAGTCGGCTCCGGCCGCCATCGCAAGCGAAAAGGCGCGCGTCAACTCGTTCGCCGCCGACGCCGCACTGCGCAGTCGCGTGTTGACGCGCATCAGTCGCGAGGAGCGGGACCTCGTCATCGACCTGGTCCTGCGGCGCGACCAGATTGAGCCGGCCGTGCGCGAGGACCTGTTCGGCCAAGCCGCGTCTTACTTCCGAAGCCGGCTGGCGCTGCCGGACGATGCGAACCACCTCTCGGACGAGCAGACCATCGTGAACTTGGCGCTGCTGATCCAGGATGCCAAGTTCACCATGTAGCGTCCTGCTCAAATGTTGGACAGATCCGCCAACCTTACGATAAACTTCCGCCTTCTCGTCCGTGGCCAGCCGCAGCTATTTGATTGGCCACGACAATCACATCGCGTTGAGGCACTCGCCAAACAAACGCGGATACCCGTGTAAGGGTATCGTGGCGAGGCGGTGCTAGGTGCGTGGCCGTTCGATCAAAGGGTGGACTTACCAATATGACAATGAATGACACTCAGTTACCCCCGGGAATGGCTCGATGCTCCGTGACCGGGCAAGTGCTGCCCGAAGACGAGCTCGTGACCATTCAGGGCCAACGCGTATCGGCAGAAGGAAAAGCGATCCTGCTCGACCGCCTGCGCTCCGGCGAGACAATGCCGGGCGAGTTGGAGAAGCCGACCGTCATGCGGCGGTTTGGCGCGATCTTCCTCGACGCCCTTATCATTGGCCTGCCGTTCGCGGTCATCGGGGGTGTCATGGGCGCGTCCGGAAATCTGGACCTTGTGCAGAACGGGATCCTCACGTTCATCTCCACGGCCGTGACGGTGATTTATTTCGGGGCGATGCACGCTCGGAATGGCCAGACCCTCGGCAAGATGGCGGCAAAGCTGTACGTGGTGAAGAACAGCGATGGCAGCAAGATCTCGACCGGAACCGCCTACCTGCGCTCGCTGGTCTATGGTGGCCTGAGCTTCCTCAGCGCGTTTGCCGAGATGACGGGCGCCCCCGTGATCATCGGGGTCGCAGCAATCATCGTGGGTATCTGGGGTATTGCCAACGTGCTGTTCGCGCTCTTCGATCGTGACCGCCAGCGTGCGCTGCACGACCGGATCACCGGCACGCGCGTGATCCACAAGCCGTAACGTGCGGGCAAAACGGATGACCTCGTTCACGAATCAAACCGACGCAGATGCAGACATCGCGCCCCTCGCGGGCAGTGCGCTGCCCACGGGCGCTTTGGATTCGTCGGTGCTTTGCCCCGCCTGCCGTTGGCCGTTCGTTGCGGGCATCGCCGGCCCCGTGGCCTGCGGGCACTGCAACTGGCGCGGCGAGGCGTACGAGTTTCCGGTGAAGCGCCTGCAAGTGATGACCGCCGAATCGGCGTTGCCCGAGGATTCGGTCTGCGCCCACCATCCGCGCAAGCGCGCCACGGCCGTGTGCGCCGGCACCGGCGACTACATTTGCGCGCTCTGCGCCGTCGAGATCGACGGCCAGACCTACGGCGCCGAATACCTCGCGGCCGGTGGCAAGGAAAAGGCGGCCAAGGCGTTCGACCGTACGCTCCCCCGGCCCGACAACCACGTCTACACCTACCTCATCTGCCTGTTCATCCCCTACGTGAACGTGGTGATGATCCCGTTCGCATTCATCTGGGTGCCGCACGCCGTCGTGCTCTACTTTCGAGCGCTTCGGATGCGGCGCGAGAACCCGCTCTTTGCGCGCCTGATGGGACGGGGCCGCGTGATCATGATGCCCGTGCTGCTCACGATTGTCTCGGCCCTCTGGCTGCTCGGTGTGGGCTTTGGCGCCTACGCGCTGCTGGAGAACCTTTAAGCCATGGCTGCCGACCTGCGAAGCAACACGATGTTCTCGCGCATCAGCCTCGTCGTCATGGACGACTGCCTGATTAAGCTTGAGCACGGCCGCACCGGCGACCGTGTCCGCAAGTTCACCTATGACAGCATCGAAAGCATTGTGATCTGGCGCAAGACCCCTTGGGTGCGAATCGTCGTTTGCACCACCTTCCTTGCACTGCCCGGCGCTGCCCTTCAATTCGTCGGCGATACGTTCGCCACCTACAGCGGGTTGTTCCTACTCGCGCTGGGCCTCGGGTTGGTGGCCTGGTACCTCATCTGCCGGTCGACCACCATCCGCATTATGCGCGGCGGCATTATCTACGATGTGGTCGGCATCTTCCGGCCGGGCCGTGTCCGAAAGCTGCGGGATAACGTCCTCGCCCGCATTCGTGCTGTGCAAACCAGCTGAACGTCCCACATGAGGCTCAGCCCAGGTGATGCCTCGTCGGTCGTCGACGGCCGTCCGAGTTGAGGGGGTAATGGCGGCCCGCGCGCAATACGCCGCTGCCAAGATCGATTCCATCTCGACGATGGCGGGCCGGGATGGCCGCGCAGCGCCCAAAGTGCCCATGCATGAGTTCACTTGGTAGTTTAAATCTTACGGCGTGCAAAAGGAGGGTTTGGTTCGCCCCGCCGAAGCCCGCTTAACCCACACGCAAGATGACCCCGCGTAGGTTTTAGTGTCAATCTTTCTGCGCGGGCTAAGCCATGCACTCAGCAGTCGGCTAGCATATGGGACTGCGAATTTCGTTTCGAAAACGTCTCGCTCACAACATTAGGCTCGGGACGTTCGGCAGCGTCGGCCCTGGTTGCCAGACGGGATCGATCAGCAGGACATGGCGCTCGGGCGGCTGGCCCAAACGGTTCAGGCGCAGCAGCGTGTCCAACTGCAGCACCGCTTCTGCGATAGACGTGGCGCAATGCTGAAATCCAGCGATGTCGCGATCGTCGTGGCGAAGGGATAGGGCGGCGAATGCGGCTTGGGCGGGAACACCGATGCGATGTCGTCTCAGCACGGCCAGAGCCCCCGCATCGCGCGCGATGACGACCTCAGGGCGGTAGCGAGCCACCCACTTCGCTATACGTTGCGGGAATGCTTGCGGATCCTCTACGCAAATCGGAATTCGATCGTCTTCGTCCAGCTCGCGTTGTCCGACGCAGAAGGCGCCGATCTCCTGCGGGTGCACGCGAAACGCCAGATCATCACGAAGAATCGCGCCGATCCGTCGGTAGCCCTTATGCCGCAACGTTCGCCATAATCGCAGGACGGCTTTGAAGTGGTTCGGCAACACATTGTGACACGGGAATGCCGTCATACCCGCATCGACGGCGATCGCCGCGAACTGCTGCCAGTCGAAGAGGAACGTGTCCGGGTCGTACTGGCTCGTCGTGCGGCCGATGATGATCCCATTGATGCCGCGATGGAACAGCACCTTGCTGAGCGACGCTGGGCTTTCGTGTTCGGAGATGGAGAAGATTTCGAGCGCGTACCCCATCGCCCGCGCGCGATGCTGCGCCAGTGCGATCGCGCGTTGTTCATCGGCTGGCGTTGAAGTGGATGCAGGCTGTTCCAGGATCAGCGCGATCGAGGTCAGCGAAGCCCGCTGATCCGGGCGCCAGCGGTACGAGACGAGCGATCGCAGGGACGGGTCCTGTCGATACCCCATCCGTTCCGCGGCGGCGCGGACCCGTTGCTTTGTCGCCTCAGCCGTGTTGGGGTCGTTGCACAACGCGCGACTTACGGTCGAGGGGCTCAGGCCCAGCGCGCGGGCCAGATCTTTCGTCGTAATGCGCCTGGGCTTCTCCGCCGACATCGTTTCGAGAGGGTACGGGCAAGCACGCGCGCTGCCAACTTCGATGACGTCGCGTGGGATCGTCAACCTCAACCGACGGTCTGCATATGGATGCAGTTCGACGACCAGTGAAGTTCGTTGTCCATACGTGATGCTCACAACTGGCCGCAGTGGGAATGCGGCAACGCGGCGGTGGCGCGATTGTGAACATCTCATCATTGGCGGGCAAGCGGCCCATTCACGGCCGCTGCGCCAACAACGCGAGCAAGGCGGCCGTCAACGGCCTTACCCGCAGCATGGCGCTCGAGCTGGCGCCGCACGGCATCCGCATGAACGCGATTGCTCCCGGTTACGTTCGAACCGCACGATGGGCGACGTTGAACGAAGTATCGGCGGTCCGCCGGTTGAGGAACATTCCCACCGGTGCCCCGACAGATGCCGATGAACTGGCGGCGCTGGCCATGTTTTTGGCGTCCGATCATGCCTGCTCGCTCATCGGCCAGATCATCGACCTTGACGGCGGCCTAGGCGTGCAGCAGGTTCCCCGCGACGTCGCACTATGAGCCACATCATGACCACCACTAATGAAGCCACCCCGCGACACGTAACGATCCGCATCGACGCTAAGGGGCGGCTCGGGCAACTTCACCGGTCCGAGAAGTACATCAACACGTCGCTGCGCTTCGTGCCGCCGCCCTGGCTCATGCGGCAGGCGAGCCAGACGTTCGGCCGTTTCCGCATCGCCCGGGTCTTTCTGACGCTCGATGAATTCTGGGACTACCGCGACGACACCTACCACCCGAACTATCGCATCGGCCACAACCGCTACGCCAGCGACACGACCATTCATCCGTACGATCGCGAGCGCACGAAACCGTCGGAAGTTCACTATCAGGATTACCTGGATGCCGTTGCCGCCGAGGCCGACAACTTGCTGCTATGCGTGCGACGCTACGAACATGAGGTGACCGGCGGCATCATCTGCCGAGAGAAGTACGAGCAGGTGCTGACACACGCGGTGCGGAAGAACAAGCTGCGGCACCCGAACCTTCGCTATCTCGAAGCGCTGAACGAATCAACGAACGCCCACTTCGGTGGGTTAAACGCCGAGGCGTACTACGCGTTCTACCGATCGTTCTACCGCGTGGCGAATCGTGTAAACGCCGAGCGCCTGCCCGGGCCCGCTATCGAAGTGGGCGGACCGGTAACGGACAAGAAGCGGTTCAACCTCGTCGAAGATTTCCTGAACCACTTCCGCGACGACCGCGACCCGGCCAAGCGGCTCGACTTCGTCTCCTTTCACGACTACGCCAGTGGTGATCGCCCGGCGAGGGTCGCTGAGCTTCGCAAGCAGCTCGATCGATTTCTAATCAACGCTGGCCTGCCGTTGAACCTGCAGACGTTTATGACCGAGATGGGCACGCACGAAGGAAAAGATGGCTCCAACAGCGGCATGGCCGCCGGCGTGCCGGCGCTGTTCGAGCAGGTCCGCCGCCAGCATGACATGGTGGCGTTCCCGTGGCTTTGGTCGACCCAGCACCTGACGGACGGCCGAATGACCCCGCACGGCATGCGATGACCCTGCTCTCGCTCCACCGCCGGGACGAGTTGTACGTCGAGAACGACGGAGTCAATGGCGACGGGCTCGGCGTCTATGCGCTGGCCTCCCAGGACGAGACCGGGACCTGTCTGCACGTGTGGAATTATTCGAAGCAGACGGCACGCGTGTCGATCCTGCTTCAGAATGCCCCTGCGACCACAGGCCAATCGCGCTACTACGTGTTGGACGCGCGCAACAACAACGTGCTTACCGCTCCGAACGATCCCGGCAGGCTGCGATTCACTGATGCAGCACCGTTGACGGGCAGGTCTGATCTTCGTCTCGAACTTGAGCCGTACGCCCACGCGCTGTGGCTGCAAATGGTCTCGCTGCAACCTTGACCCGTATCGAAACTCCGCTGCGCCAAAGTCACTAGTCCATTAATCCTCTCGGTGCCAAACTCGCTTCGAGAAGTTCTCTTCCAGGGGTAGATGCTACCCGACGGTGATCGCATCGAGGTTGACGCCGTTGGCGGTCATGCTCGTCAGGCGGATGACGTTGCTGCCGGCGGTCAGGTCCAGCGAGAGCGTCAGTTCCCTCCACGTGGTCCAGCTCCCGGTGCCGGTCATGGCCAGGCTGCCGTGCGCCACCACGCCGTTGACCGACACGCTGAGCGGCCGATCGCCCGCCGACCCGTTGGCGTACCGGAGCGTCACCATCGTCGGCCCCGCCGCCGTGCGGCCGACCGTCAGCTGCACGTACGAGCCGGCGCCGCCGAAGTCGGCGTAGCCGCTGCCGGCGTAGCCACCGTTGGTCGTCTGCCGCGTCACGCCGACCATCGTCGCGGACTCCGCCTGCACCGTCACCGACGGCTGAACCGGCGGCGGCGGCGTGACCGTGCCGCTGGTGATCGTCAGCGCGTCGACGTTGGCGCCCGTCGCGACGCCGGCGACGGCCCGGATGACGTTGGTGCCGGCCGCCAGCGTCGCCGCCAGCGAGCTGCTCGACCACGTCGCCCAGCCGCCGGTCGGGGCGCAGTCGACCGTGCCGACGCGGACCCCGTTGACGTAGATCGTCAGCGGGCGGCCGGTCGCGCCGCCGTTGGCGTAGCGCAGCGACAGCGTCGCGGCGCCCGCGGCCGCCCGCGTGACGGTCCACTGGGCGGCCGAGCCGTTGCCGGCGTAGTCGGCGTAGCCGCCGCCCGCGTAGCCGGCGTGCTGGGTGCCCCGGGCCGTGCCGTTGCTGAGCAGCGCGTCCTCCGCCTGCAGCGTCACGCTCGCCGGGTCGGTTGGCGGCGGCGGCGGTGGCGTGACGGGGTCGCCGTTGCTGCTGCTGGTGATCGTCAGCGCGTCGGCGTTGGCCCCGCCGGCCGACGTGCTGGCGACGAGGCGAATGGTGTTGGTGCCGGCCGCCAGCGTCGCCGTCGCCGGCAGCGAGACGGTCGACCAGGTGGCCCAGCCGCCGGTCGGGGCGCAGGCGAGCGTGCCGACCGCGACATTGTTGACGAACACCGTCAGCGGACGACTGGTCGTGCCGCCGTTGGCGTAACGCAGCGACAGGGTCGCGGCCCCGGCGGCCGCCCGCGTGACGGTCCACTGCGCGGCCGAGCCGTTGCCCGCGTAGTCGGCGTAGCCGCTGCCGGTGTAACCGGCGTGCTGGGTGGACTTGGCGGTGCCGTTGGCCAGCAGCGCGTCCTCCGCCTGCAGCGTTACCGTCGTGGTCGGTGGCGGCGGGTCGACCGACGTGACCTTCGTCACGACGAGCTGCGGCCTGTTGGCGCCGCTCTCGTCGCTGGCGAAGACCGCCGACGTCGTGCCGGCATTGGCGCCGCGTAACGCGATGGCCGCCGACTTCGCGCCGGCGGCCTTCTTGGCCCGCAGGATCGGGGCGATGTCGAACTCGTACCAATCCTGGGCCCCGACGCTCTTGGTGACGACGGCCGATCCGGTTGGCGTTGGGCGCGTCTCCCAGTTGAGGTTGAACTCGTTCCAGAACCAATCGGTGTCCGCCGCCGCGAACGCCGACACGGACATCGGCGCCTCTGCGGTTTGGCTGGTGGTCGAACCCATCGTTGCCATCTCGCCGTTCGTCATCGTCTGGCTGGCAAACGTGCCCGCCGACACCGGCGTGCCGGCCGATCCGTAGAGCCGCAGCATGGCGGTGCCGATCTGATCGGCCTGCGGCAGTGATGTCAGATCGACCTGCAGGTACGTTTCCTGCGCGCCGGTAGTAGCGGACTTGACCTGCAGCGTGCTCGCGACGCCACCGATGTTGCCCGCGCCATCTTGGGCGAACCCGTCGGCCGTTACGGCCATGGTTAGCGTGTTCGGGTCGGTCGGGGGCACGTTGATGCCAGTGTCGGACTCGTACACGCGAACGAACGTCCCGGTCCCATACCTGCCGCTGATCAGGAACAAAGCCGACCCGTTGATGGCGTCGCCGTCGGGCGTGGCGGTGAACGTCGTCGTCCGCACGGTAGAGCCGTCACCTCTCGCATAGGCGATCATCGGGTCAACGACGTTCACGTCCGGGTCTCCGCCCGGTATCTTCATGATGTTAAGCGAATCGTCTGGGTCGCGAGTTGATGGGGAAGTGTAGACGACACCTGATCCACCCTCGGAAATTCTCAGCGAACGGTGGGAGACAGGCACATTACCGTTCGAGGTCTCCGTTTGGATGACCAACCGCGGCGGGGTGGCTGACTCGCGGCTGTCTAACGCGGCGTCAACCGGACCACCGTTCAGTTCCGGATCTAGGTCCGCGAAGATGTGGATCGTCACGTCATCATGTCCGAGTCGCTTCAATTTCTGGAGAAACGTACCCATCGAAAAGTGCAACAGCCGCTTTCCCTTGTTGACGCTATTCATGCCCGTCCCGCTGTAGCCGTACAGCGGCCCGGTCGGCGCGGTGTTGTAGGTGACGCCCGACTCGGTCCAGACAGCATCGGGGATGACGAACGCCCTGAACCGGCCGTACCCGGGGTCGCTCCCGAGCCACTCGCCGTAGATTTGCAGGTCCGCCTGGCTGATGATCTCGACGCTGGACAGGTCGAAACGCAAATAGACGTCTCGGCGACCGCCCGACGACTGATCGCGGATTCGCAGCTGCATTTCAGAGCCGAAGTTTTGGCCGGCCTCAGTCCCGTTACCGACCCACGCGTCCGCCACCGGCGTAAGAACTACCGGGGTAACGACGGGGCCGTCGGTGATCGTCAGGACCAGCTCGTTCGTCAAGCGCGCAAGTCCGACCGGATTCGCCGTCAGAGGAAGAGGCTCGCTACCCTCGACCAGGTCGTCGGACGTAGGGACGATGAAGATCGTCTTCTCCGTAACGCCCGGCTCGAAGTACAGGGAGCCTAGCTGGAGATAGTCCACTTCACTGGCGAATCCATCGCGGTAATTATGGTTCAGCCAAAGCGAGGTATGCTGGGAGAGGTCACCGGTTCGTCGGGCGACGATCTCGATAGGATCGTCGCCGTTTTCGGACCCGACAGGATCCGTCGTTTCAAGCGTAATCGACTGGGCACCAGCGCCGTCGGCGATCATGAATGACGGCCGAACCAAGGGCGTGTCGAACGTGTACGCGGGTGAACCGACCGAGGCCTCAGTTATTTGCAACTCGACCCGTTCGCTTCCCTCAGTGAAGAGGTCAGCAAGCGGCGTTATGACGAGTTCAAGCGATGCAATCCCGGATGGAAACGTAAGGGCCCCCACGATGTACGGCGAGGTGCCGGAGGCGGTCCGGACGCTCATCGTATGATCACGGTCGGGCGCGGTATAACTGGAGTTGCCGCTGGGATAGACACGCACCGTCAACGGCTGGTCGGTCGCCCCGGTCCGGCTGACGAGAAAGACGCCGGGATCGGCACCGATTTCCGACGCCTGTCCATCGAGGATCTCGTAGGAGATATGCGGCAGGTCTGCTGCTAACAGCCGGCGGTCCTCGAGCGTCTCAACGGTCGCGCGAACGGCTGTGGCGATCACGTTTCGACGTGATGCATGGCGAGCGGGCCGCGCAGACGCAGCGGGAGCGGGTCGGTACATCAAGAGAACTCCGAGTTCGAGGCGGGCCGTCGTCGAGCAGGGCCGCCGGGTAGTGAATACGTTCAGGTGAGAATTTCCCCCGCGGGAATCGCACCCCCATAATCGCGACGACCCGCGACGAAACGAACGAGGCCGGGTCGACGCGCAGCGATGTGGGAGAAGACTACCGACAGTTCGGCTGATGTTCAAGATGAATCTGTGAACCGATCCGCGATCGGATGGCGTGGGCGCGATCGCGAGCCGATCGGGACAGAAACCGCAAGATCCCGGAGGCGTCGAGCGACGACTCGGCAAACCAAACAACGTGTGCGGCTTATTCCGCCTTTGACATGGTATGACTCGACAGCAGCATGCCGACTTGAGGGTGAGATACATTACTGCGAAACGAACACAGTAGCGCGATCGATCGCGCCGGCCGGCCCGCGTCGGTTCGCAGCCGTCGCACTTTGTAAGCGCGGTGCCAATCCGCGCCGGCCGGAGCCGGCGGTTCGTTATTCGACGTTCCGGGTTGGAGGGAGCGGCCCGCCGTCGTTGGGCTTGGGGCCGTCGGACTCGGACGCCAGGTCCTGCCGTTGCCAGACGCGGACGTAGTCGAAGATGAGGTCGGACGGGAGCTGGCTGTCATCGACGCCCTCGGTCTCCCACCCGCCGGTGATGTGCTGCAGGATAAGATACGACTGCAGGGAACCGATGCGCGAGGTCTCCCAGCGGGCGCGCTCCTGGCCCTGCTGGTACAGGATCGCACTGCCGGGCGTCCAGAGCAAGCCGACGGTCAGGTAGCCCTCAGCGTCGGGCTGATAGTAGCTCGTCATGCTGCCGGTCGCCTTCTTGAACTTGAAGTAACCGTCCCAGAAGAAGCCGTAGTTGTGGCGCAACGGGCCCCAGGCCGACAGGTGTTCCATGATGTCGAACTCCATCCCTTCGCCCTTCGTGTCGTTGCGGGTCAGCAGTTGACCGTTGACGCGACCGGCAGCCTTGGGGTCGAAGTCGATGCCGCGATCGGGCATTAGCCAGAAGGCGGTGAAGGCGTTGGGGGCGGTCGGGAGCTTCAGGCGCGCCTCGAAGTAGCCGTATCGCTGGGTCCACTTTCCGTAGCTGTCGGCCCAGCCGGTGGCGTACTCGTGCAGTGGGTACGCCGGGTTGTCGTTGTGGTGCGCGCGTCGTTTCTCCACGCGCAACGTCAACTTGCCGTCCTTCACGATCACGCCGTCCTTCGTGTAGGCGGTGGCCTTGCCAAGGTGCCACGGGCCCTCGGTGTAGATATTCCACTTCGTCAGGTCGATCGCGTCACCGTCGAAGTTGTCCTCGAACGTCTTGGTCCAGTTCCCGTCCACCGGCGGGCGTTTGCCGAGCCACGCCGGTAGCGGTTGGCGAGGGGGCATGCCGGCGACGACGTCCGTCACCTGCAGGCGACCGGCGGGCGCCTTCGGGTCGGGCAGGATCACGATCTCCGTGGTCGTGTTGCTCGCGTACTTTGTGCCGGTGCCCTCCTGCCCATGAAAGTCCTTCGCGATCGCGTCCGCGTCGGCCATCGCCGGAACGTCTTGCCCGCGCCAGGGCGTCGCGGCGACGAACGGCAGGATGATCTCCGCCTCCTTGCCGGGCGCGATGGGCTTGGCAGGCGTCGCGACGTCCGACGGTCCGCCGCGGCTGACCAACTGTACGCGTGGCGAGATGGGCGACGAGCCGCTGTTCTTCACGCGCAGGCGCACCTGCAGGTGTTCGCCAAGATTCCACAGCCCCACCTTGGGGCGCAGCGCGAGCTTTCCATTGGCGCCGGTGAAGGCCACCTCGAACGCGGTTCCGTTGGCCATCGTCACCTTGGCCCCACCCGTTGCCACCAGTTGCGTTGCCGGGTCGAAGCTGGCGCGACCACCAAGCAACTCGCCGTTTGCCGGCTTCACCGAGACCTTGGTCGGATCAACGATGGGCTGCTCCCCCACCGGCCCGGCCGCTCGGATGTCGGTGATGCGGAACGACTGTTCGACGTCCGACTTGCCGATGAACATCAGCGCCGCCGCCACGGCGTTCGCATCGACCGGGTAGGTGGGTTTGCCGTTGGTGAACCCGAAGATCGTGGAGACGGTTTTCGTCTCGCCCGGCTTGATCCCGGCGACGCTCGCGTTGCTCTGTTCACCGGCCGAGGCCTTGTCGCCATCGACGCGCAGGGTGAAGCGTATCGGCTTGGTGCCGCTGTTCGTCACGGTCGCCTCGATGTGCCCGTACCCGCTGGCATCCCACATCGGCGACGGCTTAATCTTCACGCCCGGGAAGCCCGCCTTCCCGCCTGCGACCACGGTCACGTCGATGCCGCCATCGCGCACTTCGAAGCTGGTATCACCCAGCGTGTCGTTCGCCGATAACTGCGATGCCGCCGTCGCATCGGCGGGGTCAAACAGCAACCGTGGGGCCGGATCGGCGGCATGGCAGAACGAAACGGTTAGCGCGGTGATGGCAAGGAACGTGCGAAGGACGGACATCATACGAGATCTCGTTGAACTGCTTTGGTGGGACAAACTTGGGCACCGCTTTGCCCGCGGCTGCTACTTGGCGATGAAGCGGACCTGATTGCGGTCGATGGCGTCGTCCAAGCCGACGTCGCGATGCGTGTTCAGCAAGTTATTGTCGCGATCACGTGCGGCGAACGTCTCCACGTGACCATCGGCGAAGCCGACGTTGCCGCGCAGGCCGTGACGGTACGACATGGCTTCGAATGCCGGGTTGGTTGCGTACGTTGTGCTGAGCGTCGCGGCGCCCGAACCGTTGTAGGACTGCACCCAACGGTTATTGTTGGCCGTGCCCAAGGTCGTGCCTGCCCCCACGTCGGCCAGCACCAACATCTGCGACGGCTCGCGAATCGTGCCCAGCTTTGCCGGAGGCCTCCCTGGAGAAGATCGATCTGGCTTCCACAGGCGCGCGTCGGGGTGGCAGTTGTAGCCGATGCCGAGATTGCCACCGTACAGCCGCGGTTGCGTCGCCGAGGTTGTGAAATCGGTTGCGGGGCAGAAGAAGATCTTCGACGTAGTGTAGTGCGGCAGGTCAGTCTGGGTGGCCATGTATTTGCCCACGAACGGCTTCGTGAACCACTCGAAGTTCGCGGTGGTCGCAAGGTTGTTCGGATTGGGCAGCAGGACGCGATCGGCCGGATAATTCCCCTTGTCGTCGTTGGCGTACATCTGGATTGCGAGCAGGATCTGCCGCTGGTTGGACATGCATGCCGTCGTGTAGGCCGCAATGCGGGCCTTGTTGAGCGCCGGCAGCAGGATCGAAATCAGCAGCGCGATGATGCCGATCACCACGAGCAGTTCGACCAACGTAAATCCGTTCTTGTTTCGCTTCAACATGCTCGTCTCCACTGCGCTCGTTTGATGAGCGCACGTTCGATTCGGTTAGTGCGTGCCGGCCGTTTGCATCGCCTTTGCTTTGCCATTGTTCGGCGCTGTTGGCGCTGGGGGCCATTGCAGCACCTGGCCAGCGGCCAGCAGTTCGCTCTGCAGTTGTTCGTAGGGCACGTCAACGACATCGCACCGCCGCTCGATCGCCAGGTGGGCCAGGTGGGCCGACGACTGGGCGAGCACCATGAAGACCGGCTCCATGCGGATCGAGCCGAACGCGATGTGGCTGGCCGACAGGCAGACGGGGACGACCAGGTTACTGCACTGCTCGGCGTGCGGCGTGATCGCGCGCACCGAGATCGAGTACGGCTGTTCCGGTGGCACCTCGACGTTGCCCTCGTTCAACACGCGCCCGCCGACCACCAGTCGCCGGCAGTTGTGCGAGTCCATCATGTAGGTCGCCAGGCCGACGGCATCGGTGTCCTTCTGCATGTGGCGGCAATGGTGCTCGGTGACCACCGTCCGGCCGATCATGCGGCGGGCCTCGCGCACGTACAGTTGCGACGGGAAGCCACCGCTCGCCTCGAACTCGTCGAGCGGCAGGCCCCACTTGCCCATCTCGTGCCGCACGTGGTCGGGCACAGATTCATCGTTCTGCAGGTAGTAGAACAGGCCTGCGATGTAACTCACGTGGTCCTGGAAGATCGCCTCGCGCTCGGCGTAGCTACCGTCGGGCCAGCGGTAGTTGGCGCCGATGTGGTCGCTGGCGATGCCGCCCCAGTTGTTCGTGTCGGTCTTACCGTTGGGCATGCGGCTGGTCAGCCACATCACGTCCCACATGCCCGCCGCGAGGTAGCGGCGCATCAGCTCGTAGCGGCCGGCGTCGTAGTTGGCGGGCTTTGGGAATGGCCGGCGGTTGGCGGGGACGTCGCTCAGGCACATGCGGAAGTTGTACGCCTGCACGCAGGCGTCACCGGCGCCCTGCTCGCCGGGGGCGGCGTCCTGCACGAGCGGGATCAGGCCGCTGGCCGGGTCGCCTTCGACGCGATACGGGTCGATGAACGCGCGGAAGTTGTGGTTCGGGTGACCGAAGTGAATGCCGTTCAGCGTCTCGCGATACACGGTGTTCGCCTCGCGCCCGACGTGGTACGAGACGCCCGCCATCGCCAGCAAGTCGCCTTCGTAGGTGGCGTCGATGAAGACGCTGGCGCGGTAAACCGTGCCGTCGCTCATCTCGATCGCGTCGATGCGGCTGCCGGTCTTACGCACGGCCACCAGGTGCTGGTCGACGCGCGGCTGCACGTCGGCCTCGTCCAGCATGTCGCGGAAGATGCGTTCGGCGACCTTCGGTTCGAAGGCCCAGGCCTCGCCCTCGGGGTGCTCGTAGTAGGCGCCCAGGCGCTTGTAGAACTCGCGCGAGATGCCGCCGATGCAGTCCTTCTTGCCGTAGTCGGTCGATCCCAACCCCCCGCTGCTCAGCCCCCCGACGTGCCCGTCCCACGCCACCAGCGCCACCGTTCGCCCCAACCGCCGCGCCGCAACTGCCGCCACCACACCGGCGGCGGTGGCGCCGTACACGCACACGTCCACGTGAATCACCGGCGGCGCTGCAAGGCGCGGCACGGGGTTGAAGTAACGCAGGTTCGGCAACTGGGTTAGGCTTGTCATCGGACGTACACCAGGAAAAGAAGACGTCAGGCCATTTCGTAAGTCGATCGTTGCGCGTTAGTGGCGCCGGCGGCGCAGCGCCAGCAGGCCGAGCGCCGCAACGCCCAGCGCCGTCGGTTCCGGCACCGCCGTCACCCGTGCGAAGCCGTCGGCGTCGTTGCTGATGCGGATCGCGTCGAACTGCGACCCCGCGCCCTCGAACGCCACACCGATCGCGTCGAACGTGGCCCCGTAAAGATCACCCAGCCTGCTGAAGCTCGGCGTGGCCGGCAACGCGGCCTCGGACGACGGCAGGCTGGGGATGGTCAGCGTGGTGGCGTCGTCATCGAAGATCCAGAAGTCGATCTGGTCCTGGGTGTCGGACACGTTCATCTGGATGCGAACCAGGAACAGGTACGTGTTGTTGACCCCGTAGACGTTGTCCGTCCCGGCGCCGAACTCGTTCGTGTCGGTAAGGGTGCTCCCGCCGGCGGTCGAGCGCATGACGGCGTCGCGATCGCGCAGCGCGACGAAGTGGGAGCCGGGCCCATTGGTCGAGTCGAGGATGAGGAGCGTATCGCCGTTGGTGGCACTGTAGCGCGATAGCGCGCTGATCCAGACGGTGCCGTCCATGCCCGTCTGCAGCGATCGAGCCGCATAGTGGGCCGCGGTGGCGCCGGTGCCGAAGGTTGCCACGCCGTCGTTCGAGCCGGTCTCGTTGGCCGAATTGTCGTAGTTGGGCGAGTTAAAGACGAGCGAAGCATTGGCGTCGTACTGCGGCGCCTGCACGTTGACCGTCGAGGACGGTTCGGTGCCCACCCAAGCGCCAGCCCACCCGTTCCCGGCGCTGCCGAGACCCTTCAACGTGGCATCGTCACCGTAGTTGTTGAAGAACTCCGTAACCGTCGCGGCGTCCGCGCGGTTCACCATACCCATCAATCCCAAGGCCGCGATTCCCAATACCACTGCATGGCTGCGACGTACGTTCATACCGTTTTCTCCACCTGAATGAGTGAGACGCTCTCCATCGAACGTGATAAACCAATTATGACCGCCCCACCCCCACGCGATTGGCGCATTTGACATTTGTTTTTACAATTTGCGCAACGCCGGCCCGTAAGGCTGCCGATGGATATGCCAGATGCCACGAACACCCCGCCAACCGATCCTGATCGATCCCCCAAAGCGCGTCCTGGTGGCCATCAACGCCGAGCACGTCGTCGGCCGGCGCATCTTGGAGGGAATTGCGGACTATGCGGACCAGCACCGCCGTTGGCAGCTGTACCTCGAGTTGACGTCACAGCACGAGATGGCCCTGCTCGATCACGTGGACGGGATGATCGTATCGCTTGAGCTTGAGTCGATCCGCCAACTGGCACGCCGATCCACGGTCCCGCGGGTGCAGGTGACCGGTCCGCTGGAGCCCGACAGCCCCGTCGCCGTCGTCGCCGACAATCACGCCGTCGGGGCGATGGGGGCACATTACCTGGCTGACCTGGGGTTGAAGCACCTGTACTTCGTGTTGGCCCAAGGTGGCGTGTACTCGGAACACCGTGCGGCGGGGTTCATGGAGGCGGCCCGCCTGAGGCGCGTGACGGCAGAGGTGGTCAACGCCAAACGGTCGGCCAACTCGCGCCTGCTGCGCCAGGACCTGTCGGCCCTGCCCACCCCGGCCGGTGTGATGGTGGCGACCGACCGCATGGCACTCGAGGTGTCGCGCGCCTGTCGGTTGATCGGCAAGCGCATCCCGGAACAGGTCGCGCTGCTCGGCGTGGATAACGAGACCGAGATCTGCCGCCTCGTCGACCCGCCGCTAACCAGCATTGACCACGGCCCGCGGCGCATCGGTTACGAGGCGGCCCGCCTGCTCGACGAGTGGATGATGACGGACAGGCCGCCCGAACGCCTGGTGACCGTTCGGCCGATCGGCGTGGTGCCGCGGCAATCGACCGACCTGCTCGCGATCGACGACCCCGACGTCGTGGCCGCGATCCGCTTCATCCGTTCGAACTTTCGGGAGGGCATCAAGGTCAAGGATGTCCTCAACCATGTGGCCGTGTCGCGCCGCTCGCTGGAGATGCGGATTCGCGCCGCGCTCGACCGCACGATCCATGACGAGATCATGCGTGTCCGGATCGACCGTGCCAAGCAGTTGCTCGCCACGAGCGAGTGGGAGATGCCGCACATCGCCGCCGAGTGCGGCTTTTCACTTCCGTCGCAGTTCAGTTTCGTCTTCAAGCGCGAAACTGCTGAGACGCCCCAGGCGTTTCGTCGGCGGCACCGCTATGCGGCCCGGCGAAATTGAAGATCGGCCGTCGCAGGCCGGTCGCCGTCGTTAGCGTCACACGTGATGCGAATCGCGGCCGATGGGCACGAGCGTACCGTCGATGCTCAGCTTCCCATTCTTGCCACCGTCGTAAGTTCGGTACAGCGCGTACCAGTCAGTGAGAACCAATGGCTCGGGTCGCGCGCGGAAGGCGGCGTCGTGATGGTCGCTACCATCGGGTGTACCGATAGGGATTATCCGCGATGAACCAGCGTTCGTAGTTTGACTTCCAGCCAGCCTCGTCGGTCGATTCATCGACTTGGTCAGAGAGGTAATCGGCGTGGTACAGGCCGGGGTCGGCCGCCATGGATCGAAGGAGGATCGCGCTGGCGGCGCCGCACATGCCGCCGTGGATGCCTTCGTCCCAGTTGCGGACGACGATCACGTTCTTGCCCGGCTTCAGCAGGTGGCCCGGCACCTTGTGCCCGCGGGGGAAGAGCCAGCTCTTGCTCGAGCCGATGCTGGTGCCGTTCACGAACGTCTCCTCGGTCTCGTCGACGCGGCCGACGGACAGGAACATATCTTGTCCCGCCATGTAATCGGGCAGATCGATCACCTTGCGGAAGAGCGTCTCGCCATCGGTCCACTTCCATTTCGGGCCGTAGCTTTCGCGATAGGCTGGAACTGACACCCGTTGCCAACCGTCGGTTGACGTGTCGTCGTTGGCTGATTTCGCTATCAACAACTTGGCACGGTCGCTGATGGGTTGGACCGAGTGCCACTGGCGGTACAGGCTTTCGGGCAGCACAACCGTCTGCTGCGCGTCCCACTCGCCGGCGAGCGCATAACCCTGTTGCGGCCGTTGCAGTAGCGCGACAAACTTGGCGTCTTGGGCGAACGTGGCGCCCAAGTTGGCCAGCAGTTGCGACAGCGCTCGCGTCTGGCGCCAGCGCGTGAAACGGAAGTAGTGCTTCTCGTCAGCGGGGAGGTAGGTCGGGTCGACCTGCGCGTAGATCGCGACGCCGCCCTTGGCTCCCGGTTGACGGGCGAGCATACCGTCAGCGGCGATCTCGATGCCTTCAGGCGCGGCGATGATCGGTCGACCATCGTGCACGGTCTTCCAGTGCAGATCGGCGGGGCTGATGCCGGCCGCCTCGGGCCAGGTGGGGACGGTGATCGAACCCTGGTAGTCGTTCGTCGCCTCGATCGTCATGCCCGGCGGCGCGTTGTCGGCATCACGCGGCAGAACCAGCGCCTTGCCGCCGTTGTTGATGAAGGCCTTCAACCCAGAGAGATCTGCCCCCTCGCCCAGCACGTTCAACCCGGCGGCCGAATCGATCGCGTCGGCCTTGTCGTATCGAACGCCAAGATCGTCCAGGAGGTTCGCGCCGGCGTCGTTGCCGACGTAGACGACGCGATCGGCCTTGGGCGCGATCGCGCCGGCGCGCACGTGTTCCATCACCTGGTGCGCCAGCTTGTTCGCTGCGGCATCGGAACCGTTCGCACGCGCTTCCAGGTCGAGCGTGCAAAGCGTGATGCGGCCACGGCCGTAGTCCATCTCGATTAACGGCGTGTAGGCGAGGTCGAACTCGCACTCGAGGATCGGCCGGAAGCTGCCGTGGTGCGGCTTCTCGATCGGGGTGCTGCTCACGCTGCCGCGGTTGCCCCAGCGCCAACCGTAGGAATCAAGCCATTCGGTGCCAGGCCGGTGCGGGTAACCGTTGACGAGCGTGCCCTCGCCGGCCCAGTCGCGTAGATCGTCGTTCTCCAAACCAGCCGTCACGGGGTGGTCAGCGTTCACTTTGAAGACGCGGCGCGACACGTGGGGCGCCGTGCGCAGCCCCAGCGACAGGCGCGTCCAATCGTTGTCCTGCCCGAACACGATCAACCGGCCACCGGCCTTCACGAACTGGTCAAGATCGCCCGGCGGCACGTTGCGGTTCGAAAGCGTGTGACGACCAATGACCGCGACGTCGCCCTCAGGCTGGCCTGTCGTCCAGGGCACTACTTCATAACCCAAATCGGTCAGGAGCTTGGTCGTGTCACCCGCCGGATCGAACACGGCCAACCTGCCCGACGCCTTCGGCTGTGGCGCGAAGACAGTGAACGGGAACGAGTCGGTGTGCTTGGCGTCGCTAATCGTCGCGTTCAGCGTGATCGTGCCAGCCGAACGCGCATCGGCGATAATCGGAACGTCGAACTCGACCGGCAGAAACAGCTTCTCACCCACCACCAGCTCGCCGGCCTTCTCGCCGACGGCCACTTGCTTGTCGTCGATCGTAACCGTCCATGTCGCGTTGTAATTCGACGGCGTGCGGGCGTCGTTGATCAGCACGATTTGCTTGGCCACGCGTTGGCCCGGCGCGAAGTTGTGGTCCTTCCGCGTGAAGTTTGGCACCTCGGGATCGGTCGGCGTGCCAGCGCCGGTCTCACCGGGTGGGCCGGCGATCCAGGCGAGCGTGTCGTTGTTGTTGGCCGGCAGTTCCGGGTACGCGTTGGGATCGGTCTGGTGCCAGGGAATGCCCATGCCGCTCACGCCCATCGTGCGCCAGCTGCGCCACGTGTTGCGGTAGAACAGGTTCTGGAGCTTCTTGAAGGACTCGCTCTTGGTCAGAATCTGGTCGTAACCGTTGTGGCGCAAGTGAGGGTCGTACTCGCTACGGTGGTTGTCGCTGCCGCGATAGCGCTCGAGGAAGATCTTGCGCATCTCGGTCGGTTCCAATTGGTATGCCTCGTGGCCGAGGTAGACGGCCATCCACTCGGTCAGACTTGGCTCGGAATGGCCCTGTGGCGTGTAGCCGTCCTTGTCGCGGTTCAGGCTGGAATAGAGCGGCGTGCCGAACTCGATCGCGATGAACGGCATCTTGCCGTGCTTGGCCCAGTGCGCCATCCACTCCTCGCGCTCCTGCAGCGGAATGAAGTTCAAGTAGAAGTTGGACGTGTAGACCTCGCCCGCATCGGCGCCGTGATGGGCGTAGATCGGCCGGATGGGGTCGAGCTCCTTCGCCATTGCAATCGCCTGCAGCGCGTTGTCGCGGCGGCGTTCCCACTCCTGGTGATTGCTGACGTTCGGCTGGCCCAGCAGGCGCGGCTCGCCGTCGCCGGTCCACTGGAAGACGTTGGAACTGTGCGCCCACATCACCACCGATGGGTTGTTGCGCCAGCGGCGCAGGTCAATTTCCATCAGCCGGCGGTACTCGGCGCGGGCCTCGGGCGACTCCCATTTTTTGATGTCCGACGCCCAGTCGCCCATGTGCATCAGCTTGGCGGCGATCGGCATGCCGACGCGGTCGGCCTCGTCGATCGCGCGGTCGTCGTACCCCGCCCCACTTCCACGGCGGCCGCGGTCGTCGGGCCAGAGTTCGGCGAAGTTGTACCCCGCGCGCAACATGCCGGCAGGCATCGAACCGTACTGCAGGTTGTTCGGCCGCAGGTTGTAGAGCGTCCCGTTCAGGTAGAAGTCGCGCCCGTCGATCCAGAACTCGCGGAAGCCGAACGCCTGCACGTACTCGTCCGTCACCGGCGCGCCGGTGAGCGAAAGCTTCATCGTATAGCGGTTGGGCTGACGGTAGTCCCACAGGCGCGGGTCGGCCCAGGGCCAGGACACCGTCACGGTCTGCCGCGGGGCCGCCTGTACGTTCGCGGTCGTCTCGAAGGTCTTTTCGACCTTGCCGGATTCGTCCAGCATGGTGGCGATGAACGTCACCGGCCCGGCGGTGGTGACGTCGGTCAGCTCCACGTCAACGTCGACCTTGTCCAGCCGCGTGCTCGGGCGCACGTAGACGTCGGCGACGTGCCCACCGCGCGGCCGGCTGAGCAATTTGACGCCGTCACCGATCAACCCGCGGTTGTCGAGCTTGGCGGCGGCCTTGGGTTCGTTCAGATAGCCCATGTACGACACGACCTCGGTCTTGTCGTCCACCGCCAGCACGCGGATGCGCAGCGTCTGCTCGACGCCCGGCTCGATCGCCGGCGTCAGATCGACCTGACCGGCCGGCCACGTCACCTGACCCATCTCCTGGCCATCCAGGTACACCACCGCATCGGTACTGACGCGGTCGAGATCGAGCACCACGGCCCGGCCGTCCCAGTTGGCCGGGATGTTGATCGGCCGTTCGTACCAGGCCTGCGCGACCTCGCTTCCCTTGAACAGCAGCCAGCTCTTGCCGATGCCGCGCTGCACGACGGCGTCGCCGTTCCACGCGCCCGGCACCTTGGCGTACCCGAACCCCTTCGGCTCCTTCAGCGTCACCCCGCTGGCGGGCACGAACTTCCAGAGGCCGTTCAGCGAGATCTCACTCCTGAACGCGCCGATGTCGACCGCGGGCTTCTGGGCGAAATCGCTGGCCAACTCGGGCGACAGCGTCGCGTCGACCAGGCGCAGTTCCGTCGAGGGCACGATGGTCAGGTTGTCGATGTAGATCGTTCCGGCCGACCAGAACAGCCCCACCTGCACCCGGGCCGCGACGGCACCATCGGGCACGCCGACGCTTGTGGTGAACGCGTTCCAATCGCGCGGGTGTTGAAGGAAGTACCCGCCACCCTCGGTCAGCTCCTTGCCATCGGCCCCGATGAAAGCCACGTGCAGGCCGGCCTGCCGCCAGCGCATCGGCTGGGGCGAGCGGATCTCCGGCCCCAGCTTCATCGATTCCGGCTTCATCTTGAACGCGATCGCCAGTTCCTGCCAATCCGAATCGACGGCGAACGTCGTCGTCGCCAGCGTGTCGGAGTCCCACTTGTCGCTGAAGATCTTCAACACCTTGCCCGCTGGCGACGCGGGCACGTCCGGCCCCTGGCTGTCGGGGTGACGGTCGGTCTGCACACGCGTCGACTGCACCGCCGGCACGATCGACACGCCGCTGGGACCTTCCCAGCCGTTCGGCACACCATTGGCACCGGCACCTTCGAACTGGCCGATCGGGAAGCCGTCCTTGAACGGCGCTACCTTGCTTCTCACGTGATCCAAACGGCTCGCGTGCGCTTCAACCGAGACGTCATCCAAATCGAGCGTGCCAGCCGTCAGCCAGAGGCCGGGCTGCAGCACGAGTTGCGTCGCGCCAGCGGGCACGTCCAACTCGACGGTCTTCTGCGTCCAGTCAGCATCGGTCCGCTGGGCCGGCATGTTCGGGTAATCGCCCACCTGGTTGCCGGCATCGTCGGCGAAGCGCATCGCGATGCGCGGCTCGTGCCAACCCTCGGCGCCCAGCTTGATGCCCTCCGTACGCATGCGTGCCGAGACGATGACGAACCTCATGCCCGCCGGCAGCGGAAACGACCGCTCCATGCCGGCCACCTTGGTGATGTCGTCGTTGGTGAAGCGCACGAACCGATTGCCGTTTTCGACGATCGACGCCGACTTGTCCGGCGACATAAAATTCGGGAACGCCCAGCCCGGCGCCTTGTCCTTATCGGTGGCCTGATTGAAGCTCGATTCGCTGGCGGAAGTGGGGGCGCTCAGCCCGTAACTTGGCGCAAGCACAACGGTGGCAAGCAGGGCCAGTCGAGCGAGGAATCGCTGTTGGGGTGAATCCATGGTGGGTCTCTTTGTTGTTGGTCGGATTGCCGGTCGCAGGCTCGTCGCCGTGTATAGGATTTCCATAGGGCATGCTCCCCTGCGGACTGGCTCTCCGCCCAATCCCGGGCACGATCTTCGACGGCGGCTGGAAGATGCACGGAGGCGGATCCCCGCCGAAAGATCGTCAGGCGGACCATTGAAGTTGTCTGATTAGTCGTTTGGGTCTCGCGTCCACTTCCGCTTGCCGGACAGCCCGAAGTTACTGGGATTCGTCAACCCGTTTACCTGATTGCCGTCGTTGCGGTCGATCGTGTCGATCGGTTCCTGCGATTCGACGTGCCCATCAGCAAACAGGTAATTCCATCGCTTGTTGGGATGCGCGAAGTAGCCGTGCGCGTACTGGCTACCGTCGTCCCTGCTCTTCTGCCTGGCTGCCCGGTCGCACGAGACGGCCGAACTGCTCCCCACGCGGTTGTCGCTCGAGTGCTTCTCGACGAGCATGATGACCTCAGCCGAGTTGCGGATCCGCGACAACTTTGGCGGGCTGGTGATGGCGTACGGACTTGCCGCCGATCCGGTGCCGCTGTTCATCGTGGTCCCCGCGGCGATGCCACTTGGGTTACTGGCGGCGTTCACATTCCCACCGTTGGTGTAAAGTCGCTTTCCCACATCGTCCGCCATCGCGTACGAACGCGGGTTGTTCGTCCGCGCGATGCCGTCGGCCGGGCACGCGTAAACTTTGGCTGTGGGCGTGACGCCCGATCCACCGATGTTCGCGCCAACTCGATAGTCTTCAGGCTTGCCCTTGCCGCCCAGGTAGCGGTCGATCAGCGCGTCCCACTTTACGTAGCCGTAGCTGGGCTGGGGCAGCGAGAAGAGATGGCGGTTGTCATCGGTCATCGCCGGGGTTACCGAATCGCCGTTGGCGTTCGCATACATGCGCATTGCGAAGCCGATCTGGCGCATGTTCGAGGCGCATGCGACGACGTTTGCCGCCGCCCGGGCCTTGTTCAGCGCCGGCAGCAGCATGCTGATCAGTAGCGCGATGATGCCGATGACGACCAGAAGCTCAACGAGCGTGAATCCGCGTTGGTTTCGCATGACGGGCTCTCCAGGCTCTTGTTCCGCCGACACCCGATCACGGGCGGCCGATGGACCGGACGTGCGCGCCTCGTTGAAGGGGCGCACGTTGTGAAGCGGTCAACTGCGCTACGACCGACGCTGGCGACGCGCCAGCAGCCCGGCGCCCACCATGGCGACGATGGCCAACGATGCGGGCTCGGGGACGGCGGCGGTGTGCGGCGTGACGTCCGCGTAGGTCAGGCCGACGCGGTACTCGTCGGTCAGCGACGACTTGCCGCCGTCCTGCCGCGGGTTGAATCGTTCGAGGCCGGTTGCCCCGAACTGGTAGGTCTTGCTCGCCTGTGGCGTGCCCAGCGCTGCCACGATCTGGGCGTCGGCGCCGGAAAGGTCCAGGCTCGGGTTCATCCAGAGCTCCAGCTTGCCCAGCACCAGGTCCAGTCGGTACAGGAAGAAGTTGGCGTTACGACCGTCGACGCCCGTGTCGGCAGGCGAGCCGCCGAACATCTTGATGTTGCTGCTACCCGAGCGATCGGTGCCTACGATGAACCTGTCGTTATTGCTGTTGACGCCGATCGCGACGACGCTTTCCCCACCGTCGGCCGTGTTCTGCTGAAGGTAGCTGAGCCACTCCACTGCCACCTGACCGTTCCCCGTCCCCGGGTTGCGATAGGGGAAGTTGGTCGTGGCGTTCTGTGCGGTCTGCGAGAGCTTGCCGCCGGAGGTGTCCAACGTGTTGCCCTGCCCATCGGTGTAGGCGAGGCTCCCGCTCACGACCGTGCCGGACCCGGACCACCCGCCTTTTCCGGCGATGGCGCCCGCGGTGTAGTCCAACCCGTCGTAGAACAGCGGCGCCGCCGACGCCGACGACGACACAAATTGCAAGGCCCCCGCTGCGACGAACAGCGGCAACGCCATAATGGTGACGCGATTCTTCATGATTTCCTCCCGAATGGATCGAACGTCCGGACACAGGGCGATGTGAAGACCCGCCGGTCCGGGCGGAAGGGTCTGGAACGTGAGTTTCGATGCGCGACACACATCATCGGTCGCGCGTGCCGCGTCTTGACGCCCGCGGTGCTGCCGTTTCAGGGTCGATCGCTAACCGGCACGGGCCCAACGGTATCTCCCTTCACGAAACAGGGGGCCACTGCCCGGGGCGGGATCGGCGTGGCCGGATCCAACAGCTTCTCCGCCAGCAGGTCGACCGCGGCCTGTCCCAGCGATTCACCTGGCAGGCGCAGGTGCGTCAGGTCGAGGATGCCCATGCTGTCGCTGTTGGACACGCAGATGATCGAGAGGTCGCGCGGAACCTCCAATCCCATCTTCCACGCGAGCGACACAAGCGACTCGGTGTCGTCCGTCGCGTAGGTGACGAACGCGGTCGGGCGGTCCGGGCGGTCCAGCAACCGCTGGAAGTATGCACGCTTGCCCGCCGACCGCAGGCAACCCGGCGCTGGGGTCAGTTCCGGCGCGATCATGAACATGCGCAGGTCCATCGGCGGCAGACCGGCGCCCTTCATGGCGGCTGCGTAGCCAGCGAATCGGTCGGCGAAGCTGTAATGGCGGAAGTGGTCGAACGTCGCGAACGCGATCCGGCGATGCCCGAGTCGCAACAGGTGCTCCGTAGCCAACTGACCCGCCGCCAGGTCGTCGGGATGCACGCAGTCGTGCGGCAGCTTTGTGTTTACCCACACCGACGGTATGCGGTACCGCTCGATCGTCTCGATCATGGCAGGGGGATAGTCGGACGTGTAGCTGATCAGCAACCCGTCGACGCTCCACTCGCGCAGGATGCGCGGCATCTCCGCTTCTGGCGCGCCGTGGGCGGGCAATTGGCCAACACTAAGGTGCAGGTCGTGATCCTGAAGCGCTCGCTGCATGCCGAACTGCACGTCGAACGGCATCGTCGCCTCGCGGACATTGCGGCTGGTCAACAAGCCCACCGCCCCGAACCGCCCGGTCTTCACCGCCCGCGCCGCGCCGTTCCGCCGATACCCTAACTCTTCCGCCGCCAGAAAAATGCGTGCCCGCGTCTGTTCGCGGTACAGGTGGGCTCGATTACCCAATACCTGCTTGACCGTCGGCTTCGACAGGCCCGTGCGCTGCGCGATCTGGTCGAGAATAGTATCCATAACGCCCGAGACATCGCTGAATTCATATCGAGATGAAGTGGGTTCCTATCGAGATGAATATGCATCAAGATTGTGGGGCCGTCAAGCAGATTGCTCAACTTTGTACAGGGGCGTATTCATCCAGCGAGAGCGCCGAACGATGGAGCCGGTCTTCGTCTGGGTGCTAACTCGGTCAAAGCTTCGAGCTGTCGGGAGCTATGCCGTGTCGGGCCGCCGTAGGCGGCCGGGTGCATGCCGCCGAGCAACCGCTCATCCTGCGAACTTCAACCCGATCACCGAGGTGATGAGCATCGCGAGGAAGAAGAGGCGCAGCGGCGTGGCGGGTTCGCCGAGGAAGACCATGCCGAGGATCACGGCACCAACCGTGCCGATCCCGACCCAGACCGCGTAGGCCGTTCCGATCGGCAGCGTGCGGGCGGCGACCGAAAGCAGGTACATGCTGGCGGCAATCCCCAGGATCGTCAGCACGCTCGGCAAGGGCTTGGTGAACACTTGCGTGTACTTCAGCCCGATCGCCCACAGGGCCTCGAAGATGCCGGCAATGACGATGAAGACCCAAGGCATGCGCTCTTCCGGTCCAGCACGGCACGCGTACCACGGCCGCTCGATGGGGATAGGCAAACGCTAGACCAACCCAAGCGCGACCATCGCGCGGGCCACCTTGAAGAAGCCGGCGACGTTGGCGCCCACCACGTAATTGCCGGGCGTGCCGTACTCGGCGGCGGTCTCGTAGCAGTTGCGGTGGATGTCGGTCATGATCTTCTGCAGGCGCTGCTCGGTGAAGTCGAACGTCCAGGCGTCGCGCGAGGCGTTCTGCTGCATCTCCAGCGCGCTCGTCGCCACGCCACCGGCGTTGGCGGCCTTGCCGGGGCCGTAGGCGATCTTTGCGTCGAGGAACATGTGCACGGCCTCGGGCGTGGTCGGCATGTTGGCCCCCTCGGCGACGGTCGTGCAACCGCTCTCCAAAAGGCGCTTGGCGTCGGCCGCGGTCAGCTCGTTCTGCGTGGCGCAGGGCAACGCGACGTCGCAGGGGATGTCCCAGATGTTGCCACCCTCGCGGTAATGCGCGTGGGCGCGCACGTCGGCATAGTCCTTGATGCGCCGCCGTTCGACCGACTTCAGTTGCTTCAGCAGGTCTAGGTCGATGCCTTCCTTGTCGTAGATCACGCCGTTGGAATCGGAACAGGCCACCACCTTGCCGCCCAGCTGGTGGACCTTCTCGATCGTGTAGATCGCGACGTTGCCTGAGCCGCTGACGATGCACGTCTTACCGTCGAGCGTCTCGTTGCGGGCCTTGAGCATCTCCTGCGTGAAGAAGACCAGGCCGTAGCCCGTGGCCTCGGTGCGCACGAGTGCGCCGCCGTAGTCCAAGCCCTTGCCGGTAAGGACGCCGGACTCGTAGCGATTGGTGATGCGCTTGTACTGCCCGAAGAGGTACCCGATCTCGCGGCCGCCCACGCCGATGTCGCCAGCGGGGACGTCGGTATACTCGCCGATGTGTCGGTACAGCTCGGTCATGAAGCTCTGACAGAAGCGCATGATCTCGCGGTCGCTGCGGCCCTTGGGGTCGAAGTCGCTGCCGCCCTTGCCCCCGCCGATCGGCATGCCGGTCAGCGCGTTCTTGAAGATCTGCTCGAACCCCAGGAACTTCACGATGCTGAGGTTCACGCTCGGGTGGAAGCGCAGCCCACCCTTGTACGGGCCCAGCGCGCTGTTGAACTCGACGCGGAACCCGCGGTTGATGTGCACCTCGCCGTTGTCGTCCTGCCACGGCACGCGGAAGATGATCTGCCGTTCCGGCTCGCAGATGCGCTCGATGATCTTCTGGTCCGCGAAGACCGGGTGCTTCGCCAGCACCGGTCCGAGCGATTCGAGCACCTCGCGGGCGGCCTGCTGGAATTCACGCTCGCCGGGGTTGCGCTTGGCGATGTTCTGTAAGATCAGTTGCGAATGTTCGTCCATGTCCATGGGCCCCTGCCACTGCTGCCGTGTCCGTACGCTGATATCGACGCGCGTCGATGCGACCGGCCTACTCTCCCCTACATCGGTGGATCAGGCAACGTCCTTTTCTGCAACGCGGGCAGAGGCGTTGGAGTGCTGCCCCAGTGACTCCCGGACCGCAAACGGGCACATCGACCTCGTCCGAACCGTGCGACCCGAATTGAACGGCCGGTTCGAAGGTTGCGGCAAGGCGGTTGTGTGCTGCATATGGGTACCCCCCGGCAGACTTACAGCTTGGTTCGTGTACATCGTCGCAGCGAGCCGAGAAGGCTTCGTCCCTGCCGGCCGAGCCAGTACGATGCTGAACGACCGGCGAGGGGCCGGCGGGTGGACGTTAACAGGAGAAGTGAGATGGCCAAGTCAGCGAAGAACACGATCTGCCTGTGGTACAACGGCGACGCCGAGGACGCGGCGCGGTTCTACGCCGCGACCTTTCCCGACTCGTCCGTCGATGCGGTGCACCGGGCCCCCGGCGACTACCCGTCGGGCAAACAAGGGGACGTGCTGACGGTCCAGTTCACCGTGCTGGGCATCCCGTGTCTCGGGCTTAACGGTGGGTCGGCGTTCAAGCACACCGAGGCGTTCTCGTTCCAGGTCGCCACCGCCGACCAGGCCGAGACCGACCGCTACTGGAACGCGATCGTCGGCAACGGTGGCGCCGAGAGCGCCTGCGGCTGGTGCAGGGACCGGTGGGGCCTGTCGTGGCAGATCACTCCGATCGCCCTGACCGAAGCGATCGCCGATCCCGACCGAGATGCTGCCAAGCGCGCGTTCGACGCGATGATGACGATGCGGAAGATCGACGTCGGCGCCATCGAGGCGGCGCGCCGCGGTTGAGGTCGCGTTTGCCGGCGGGTGTCCCGTGCCCGCGCGGCGCAATTCGGGCGACAGGTTACCATCGCGGGCCCGATCCGACGCGTGCCAGCGGATGTCACTGATGCCCGTGTATTGGCGTTGCCGGTGGCCAGGTCGATGCGATCCCACCCGACCTGGCCGGGGCAAGTCAGTGCCTGCACCTCGTTTTAGCCCAAACGCTCGATCGCGGCAGGCTTGTTCTGCGCAGATCGGATGCGGTCGACGTTAAACTTAGGGCGTCGGTCGAACCGGTAGATGCCGTTCTGCTCCTGGTACACGTCGGTCAGCTGCGTGTAGCAATACCCGAACATCCGCTCGTTGCCGAGCAGCACCTGGCACTGGCCCTCGAAGCGAGCGTGGAACTCGTCCAGCGTCTGCGGTCCAGGGCCATAGCCCCACGAGTCGTCGCCAGGCTTGGCATCCGGGTTCCAGCGAATGCCGCCAAACTCGCTCACGAAGAACGGTTGGCCGCGATAGGCGATCGACATCGGCGTCTGGCCCGGCTTGCCGCCGTTGATCATCGGTTGGCCGTCCGCCAGCCCGACATGGTTGGCCGCGAGGATCGCGGGGTCTTGGGCGTAGTCGTGCACGTCGTAGACGTCCGATTCGGGCACGCGATGCGCGTAGCCTGACGTATCCAGAACGGGCCGGATGGGGTCGAACGCCTTCGTGGCCAGGAACATCGCGCGCGTCACGTCGTCGAGCACCGTGATGCGGTCGTGCAGCCGTTGATGCGTCTCGTTGAGCGGGCACCAGCCGATGATGCAGGGGTGGGAGTAGTCGCGTTCCAGCGCTTCGAGCCACTGCGTAACGTAGGTCGCGGTCGTCTGCTGGTTGTCGGTATCGGGCCCGCCGACGTTGCAACCCCAATCGCCGAACTCGCCCCAGACGAGGTAACCGGCGCGGTCGGCATGGTAGAGGAACCGTTCTTCGAAAACCTTCTGGTGCAAGCGAGCCCCATTGAAGCCGGCGGCCATCGAGATCTCGATGTCGCGCTTCAGGTCGTCGTCGGTGGGTGCGGTCAGGATGCCGTCGGGATAGTAGCCCTGATCGAGCACGAGCCGCTGGAAGACAGACTTGCCGTTGATGCGAATCGCCATTCCGTCGATCGCGATCGACCGCAACCCGCAATAGCTGTCGGCGGCGTCCAACACGGCGCCGTCACCGTCGAGCAGTTCCAGCTTTATGTCGTATAGGAATGGGTCCTCGATCGACCAGAGGCGCCGATCGGCTTGGGGCACGGGCAGGTCGAGCATCGTCGCGATGCCTGTATCGGTGCGCCGGGTGACGGTGGCGACCGTGCGCCCTCCGACGATCAGGGATGCGCGCACGCGCTTGCTCGCTCGAGCGCCGAAGATCGGTTGCACGAGCATGAACCGGTCGTTCGCCACGTCCGGCGTGATGCGCGGCCGCTGAAGGTGGCAGTCTGGCACTGGTTCCATCCACACGGTCTGCCAGATGCCGGTCGTGCGCGTGTACAGGCACCCGGCGTTCGCGTACTCGGGCGACTGCTTACCCAACGGCATCGGGCGGCGATGCGGATCGCGAGCACGCACGACGATCGTCACCGCATCGCCCGGTTGGGCCACGATCGACAAATCGGCCGAGAACGGCGTAAAACCCCCGCGGTGACGGGCCACCTCGACCCCGTTGGCCCACACGGTAGCGTCGTAATCGACCGCACCAAAGTGCAGCAACGCGCGCCGCCCCGCCCATGCCGCTGGTATCGTCACTGTGCGCCGGTACCAGACGGCCTGAAGAAAATCTGTGTTGCCAATGCCCGACAGTGGCGATTCCGGACAGAACGGCACGGTTATTTGGCCCGCCAGATCGCTCGTCACTAGGCCGCGTTCAATGCCGCTGTCACCTTGATCGATCTCGAACTGCCATGGGCCGTTCAGGCAGAGCCAGTCGGCCCGAACGAACTGGGGACGCGGGTATTCGGCACGAATGGTCGACATCTTCAGCTCGCTCCGGCAATTAACATGTTCTGGCAAGTACACCGATCATTCGGCGGACATCTCTGAACGGGCCTGCCGCTCCCGTGATCGCCGATCGTAAACGGTTGCGCGGCATTGTCATCTCGAAATGCCGCTCGTCGTACACAAGATCGAAGGCGGCTTGGAGATCCAAGCCGCCTTCTCGGTCTTTTCCGTGCTCGTCCGCCTCAAGCGGTCCGCGTTCGCTTGCGAACCATGGCGATCGCAGCGCCCAGGCCGAGGACCGCCATTGCGGTCGGCTCAGGAACGGCGGCGGCCGTGTAATCGATGGTCACCGTGGGGCCGGAACCCGTCTCCGAACTAGCGAAGACGCCGCCGCTGACGCCACCCCCGTTGGCGATCAACAGGAGGCCGGCCGCAGCGAGATTGGGATCGCTCATCCAGTTGGTGACGACGTTGTTGTTCAACGTCAAGCTGAACGTAGTGCCCGCCGCGTACGTGCCAGTGGTGCCGTTGAAGGTGTAGACCGTTGCGGCGTTGCCCTGGAACTGGTCGGCGGCGTAAAAGTTCACCAGCGGTCCCCCAGCGCTACTGCTGGCCCAAGCCGTGCCCGTGCCGCCCGGATTGCCTTCATAACCGGTACCGGCCGTGCGATTAGCAAGGTAGAGCGTGGCACCGGACGAGCTGAAGCTACCCTGGCCCCCACCGTTGCCCTGCTGCCATCCCGAGTTTGCGGCCGTCAGTTGGGCCAGCTTCAGGTTGGCATTGTTGAACGTCGCGGTGTTGCCCGTGGCCACGGTGAAGTTCAGCGTCACCGAATTAATGGTAGCGCCGGTGAGCGCAGCCAGACCCGCCGTGTCAAAACGCTGCAGCGTGTTGTACTCGGCGTAGCTGTTGATCTGAAGGTCGTTGCGCGCGCCATAGTTGGCCGCGTTGAAGTAATCCTGGTTTGGCCGGCTAACGATTGTCACGTCCGCGTTGGAATTCAGCGTGAGAACCGCCGCGTGCGTGGCGCCGGTCGTCGTTGCGACCGAAAGCAGGCCGAACGTCGCGATATTGAACCATTTTCCGAGAAACATTCATCCTCCGAGAGACAAAAAAACTCATCAAGTGCCGCTGTACCAACAGCAGCGCCCCCTCAGGTCGGCCGGGTACGTCCGGCATCGTTTTCGGTCGATCTGCCCAGCGATCTCCGCGGGCGTAATCACAGTGCGCGTCAATCAGTACTCCGACAGCGCGAACCGCGCGCTTTGCGGAGCCATCCAGCTATCGTTACCAACGCCGGTCCACTGATGAACGGTCCGGCCGTCGGGAAAGGTGGTCCGCGCATTGTTGATGGCGCCGTTCAGGTTCGGGTCCTTATCACGGCCCATGTAAAACGACTTCCGCAACACCGCGACGTGACCGTCCAGGAAGACCGTGGGCCGTCCATCGGCCCCGTGATAACCTTGCTCGGCCGGGTTGTTCGTGAAGGCGATGCGTGAGCAGAACTGGATCGGCGTCTGCGTCTGGTACGGGCGGAAGAACGTCGATCGCCACGACGCGTAGAACGCGCTGGGATCGTTGTTCAGCGTCGAGCCGTTGTCGTAGATCATCGACGTCGTCGAGTACCAGAAATGCCACGCGAGCCCGCTGTAGGCGTTGTTAGCAAACGCGCCGGGATTGGCGTCGGTCGCGTAGCCCCAACCGGGCGGATTGATGAACAGCCCACTGGCCGATGGGCACAGCCAGATGCCGCCTGCGACGCGGGCATCGGTCGATTTGGCGCCCGTGATCGGCGCCAGCGCCTGCTCGAGATTGGGACCTGCGAACATCGGGTTGCGGTGCTGCTTGACGCCGTTGAAGATCCGGTCGTCGCGCACCAGCACGGGGAGGTTGTTGCGGTTGTTCTGCGCGTAGATGACGAACCCCATCCCGATCTGCCGCAGGTTGCTGGAGCAGGCGATAAGCTGCGCCGACCTGCGCGCCTTGTTCAGCGCCGGCAGCAGCATCGAGATCAACAGGGCGATGATCCCGATGACTACCAGTAGTTCGACCAGCGTGAAGGCCGCCCTGCCACTGTTGTTGCCTGGAAGGGTTCGCATTGATCCGCGCGTGACCTTACCGATCATGACCGCCTCCACCCTGCAAAAGGTCGCTCGCCAGCAGACAATGCCGGCAGAAAACCGATCCTACGCAATCGCGTCGCAGATTTAGCCAACAAACTCCTCAACCGAGCTGATCAGGTCGTCGGCAAGCAGCATAGCGACTTGGTCCCGATTCTGATTTTTCGTTGAAATTCACGTATAAAGATAATGCACCACGTTTGGTGGATCGCCCATATACCCCTGCGACATAATCGATACGTTTTTGCGACAAAGCCAGCGCGATGAGTAACCCGCCCCATATCGCCGTTGCCGTGGAGACACTGATCGGTCGGGAACTGCTGATCGGTTGTGCCGACTACGCGCACACGGCACGCTGGGGCAGCGTGTCGGTCATCCCATGGAGTTCAGCCCGCGAGGGCTTCGTGCCAAACAGGGGGTACGATGGCGCTGTCTTCATGATCTGGGACGCGGCACTGCTCAAGGTGGCACGCGGCTTGGGCTGCCCGATCATCAACGTTTCCAACACCGCTCATGCCGCCGACGTCACCACGATTCAGACCGACGACCGCGCGATCGGGCGACTGGCGGCCGACCACCTGATCGAACGGGGCCTGCGCCAGTTCGGCGCGGTGAAGAGCGCCGACGATCAGCCCGGCGAACGCGTGGAAGGGTTTCTCGAACGCCTGGCCGAACTTGGGTTTCCCGTTGGTAACATGCCGCTCCTCAACGCCGCCGAACTGTGGCAACCGGCCGCCGTGCTCGGGCGATTGCGCGATCTGCCCAAGCCGATCGGCTTCTTCTGCTTCGACGACGACTCAGCGCTCTGGCTCATTCGCGCCTGTGACCGCGCCGGCCTCAGCGTCCCCAATGCGGTTGCGGTCCTGGGATGTGACGACATCGACAGCATCGTCGCACAGGCGTCCCCGTCCCTCAGCAGCATCGCGTTACCGTGGCGCCAGATCGGCAATCTGGCGGCGGCGTCGCTTCACGCGTTGATCGACGGACGGCCGGTGGCGCCACTGACGCGCGTGCCGCCGTCGAGCGTCATGCGCCGGGGGTCGACGCAGATCAACGTGGTCGACGATCCGGAGGTCACCCACGCGCTGCAGGTGATGCGCACCGCCGAGGGCATGCGCATGACCGTCGGCGAACTGGCCGACGGGCTATCGATGACTCGCCGCACGCTCGAGCGCCGTTTTCGTGACCTCGTCGGGACCTCCCCGGCGAGCGAGCAGCGCCGCCTGCGCATCGAGCGCGCGTGCGTGCTCCTGACCGAGGGCGACCTGCCAATCCATGCAATCGCTCGCGAGTTGGGCTTCGCGTACGCCAACCACTTCAGCACCGCCTTCATCGCGACGATGAGGATCTCCCCTACCGCCTATCGTGCCGCGCGGTCGCGACGGCCCTGATGCAGCGTTTGTGCAGCGGCACGCCGTTTCAGTTACGGGTATAGTACATCGAGTGTGACCGCCGATCGCATTTCGCCCGCATCTAAGGGAGCCTGCATGATTGAGCTTGATACTGACTTCCCCGGGGGAAACATCACGGTCGAATCCTTGGATGGCGAGGCGGTGCGGCTGCAGCAGGACCTGCGCTCCACCACGGAGTGGTGGTTCCACTGGCACTTTCGCATCCGCGGCGCCGCCGGACGGACCGTGCGCTTCACCTTCACGAACGGCGACGTCTTCACGGCCGACGGACCGTGCTACAGCGTGGACGGCGCGAACTGGCGGTGGCTCGGACGCGAGGTCGTCGAGGACAACGGGTTCACCTTCACGTTCCCCGACGACGTGAACGAGGCGTTCTTCGCGATGGGCGTCCCGTACGTGCAGAGCCACCTGCGGTCGTTCCTCGCCGGCCGCCCGGCGATCGAGCAGTCGGTGCTCACGCGCACCGAAGCCGGCCGCGATGCGGAGCTATTGCGGCTACGCTCAAGGACGGGCCAGCACGTCGTCCTGCTGACGGCGCGGACGCACGCGTGCGAATCGATGGCGAGCTACGTGCTGGAAGGCATCCTCGACTTCTGGCTTGCCGACGGTTCGCCCGAGGCGGCCCGCCTGCGAGAGGCGGTGGACGTGCTGGCGATCCCGTTCGTCGACAAGGACGGCGTGGAGGCCGGAGACCAGGGCAAGTTGCGCGCGCCGCACGACCACAACCGCGACTATATCGATGAGCCACTGTACGCAACAACGCGGGCGGTGATCGCCGTGGTCGCCCGGGAACGCGACCGTCTGCGCGTGGGCCTCGACCTGCATTGCCCGTGGATCCGCGGCGAGCGGAACGAGGATTTCTACGTCGTCGGCCCGCCACCACCGTGGGACGCGGCCGCGCTCGAACTGGCCCAGGTCATCGAGCGATCGCGCCGCGGTGAGGTGCCGCTGTGGGCGGCGGCGTACCTTCCCTTCGGTGTCGAGTGGAACAACAACGCGCAAGCGCGCACCCTCTCCCGGCACATCTGCGTGACAGCACCGGCCTGCCAGGCGGCGGTGTCCGTCGAGATCCCCTACTCCCGTGCCACCGGCGTGCAGATGACGCCCGGCCGCGCCCGCGCCCTCGGCGCCGATCTTGCCCGCGCGATGGGCCGGTTCATCCAATAGCGGTGGGCCCGGCGCGTTCAAGATCTAGGACATCGATCCGCTCCTCCGCCTTCTCTGCTTCTACATGTCGATCTGGACGTTCTGGGAAACGAGCTGCCCGAACCGCTTGTGGATCGCCAGCGCCGGATCGAGCGGCACCTCGACTGGCCGCACATCGGCGGGGATGCTGATCGTCGGCGCGGAGCGAATCGAGCGGCCGGCAAATTGCGGCAACCACGACCGCTGGGCCTCGAGCATTTCGCTGGCCATGTCGCGGATCTCCTTCAACGTACAGACGGCGGCCGTCAGCGGGTCGAGCGCCAGCGCGTGGACGATGTGCTCCGGGTCACCACTCAGCGCCGCCTCCGCGATCAGCTGCTGCACGAGCACGTTCGTCGTGCAGGCCGCGGCGCACTGCGGCGGGAGCTTGCCGACGCGCGTCGGCCGCAGGCCGGTGTCGTCGGCATAGGTGGGCACCTCCACGCAGCTGTCCGCCGGCAGGTTGTCGATGTAGTCCCCACCACTGCCCCCGCCGTTGTAGACGTTGCCCATGAACCGGAATGGCTTCCCGGTGACCACCGCTTCCAGAATCCAACTGCAGTACTCGGAGCTACGGCCCTCGATCGCGGTCGTCTCGAACTGCAACGGGTCGACTTTCGCGTACTTTTCGGCCATCGTCTTGCCCCACTTGTAGTACGCGCCGCTCTCGCCGCCGAATGCTGGCTCGTCGCAGTAGAGCCCCAGCGCCTCGGCGCTCTTGCGGAACCACGGCACGTACTCAGACAGGTGCCCTGTGCTCTCGGTCATGAAGTAGCCGAAGTGACGGAAGACCTCACCGCGAACCTTCTCGTTCTTGTAGTACTCCGGCCGCTCGAATTTCTCGCGCAGCTCGGGATACAAATCACGCCCCTGATGTTCGAGGCGCAGGAACCAGTCCATGTGGTTGATGCCGCCGCAGGTGTAGGTGATCTCGCTCTTGTCGGCGATGCCGCAATAGCCGGCGAACAGGTCGAGCGTCGTCTGCACGCCGTGGCACAAGCCGACGAACGGCACCTGCGTCGACCGCCCCAGCGCCAGGCAGTTGGCGGCCATCGGGTTGGCGTACTGCAGCATGATTGCGCCGGGACGGGCCACCTCGGCCATGTCTTTGGCGATGTCGACGAGCACGGGAATATGCCGCAGCCCGCGAAACGCGCCGCCCGGCCCTAGCGTGTCGCCGATGCATTGGTCGACGCCGTAGCGCAGCGGCACCTCGTAGTCGACGCCGAAGGCCTCGAAGCCGCCGACCTGAATCATCACGACGACGAAGTCAGCATCTTTGATCGCCTCGCGTCGGTTGGTCGTGGCCGACACGGTCGCGGGCAGGCGGTTGTCCTTGATCATCCGGCCGACGAACGCCTCCATCCGCCGCAGCTTCGTCTCCGTCGGGCTCATCAACGCGAACTGGCTGTCGTGCAGCCCGGGCGTCGCGAGGATGTCGCTCACCAGCGTCTTGCAGAACACCACCGAACCGGCACCGATCATCGCGATCTTCTTCGACATGAGATTTCTCCGCTTGTTCGATCAGAGGGATCAGACGCCCTCGTTGTACAACACGTGCAGACCCTCTTTGCCCGGCGCGACGACGTCGAGCCGGCCGGTGCCGCGAAGGTCGGCCATCGCGAACTGGATGCCGCAGCCGCATCCGAAGCCCGGCGGGCCGTGGCTAATGACCTGCTTGGCAAAGCCGCTACCGGTCCACTTGAAGTAGTAGACGCCAATGTCATCGTACTCGCCGGGGTCGTGCCCGCAGTGGGCAAGGTAGCGCTTGCCCGTGACAAGCTCGGGCAAACCGTCGTCGTCGATGTCGGCCCAGTGCAGGTCGTGGTACTGGCTGTTGAACGGGTCGATCGGTTGCTTGTCCCACTTCCCGGCGGGCGTTCGTTTCCACCAGCTCAGGCCGTAGCTGTGAGAGTTGCCGACGATCAGCTCGGCTTGTCCGTCGCCATCGACGTCGGCGACGATGACCGGAATGCTGGCGTCGCGGCCGATGTCGGGTCCAGGTGTGAGTTCCCACACGTCCCCCAGCGGCCGGCCGGTCTGCTTCAGAATGCCCTTCGGCGTGACGAACTCCGGCCGGCCGTCGCCATCGACGTCGCCAAACCCCAATCCGTGGCCAAGGCCCGATGGGTAGAGCACGTGCTTCGCGAACTTGCCAGGCCCGACGAGCTTGTACGCGCACAGCGGGTGGCCTGGCGTGTTCGGGACGATCTCCAGTTGGCCGTCACCATCGACGTCCCAGGCCCGCGTCGTCTCGACGTTTCCAATGCCATCGGCGATTACGTGCTCGGCCCATGGCTTCATCTCCCAGCCGAACGTGTGGTTGCCGGGGTTCTGTCGCCAGCGGAGGTTGTTGCCCCACCAGCCGCCGGTGACGAAGTCCAGCCGTCCGTCGCCGGCGATGTCCATCGGGATGACGCTGAACTCGTCGTAGTAGTCGCGGTAGCGCCGCAGATCGTCGGCGATGATGAACTTCTCGCGAAAGTCCGGGCCCTTGTACCAGAACCCGCCCGTGACGATGTCCGGCACACCGTCGCCATCGACGTCAAACACGGCCACGGCCTCGAATGCCTCGGCGGAAATTAGCTGTTTGGTCCACTTCACTGTAGGCATAAGTATGCTCACTTGGGCTGCTGCGCCACGAATTCTCGGTAGATGTCCTCGAACAGCCGCACGTCGTGCAGCGTGTCCTGGGCACTCGACGGGAACGGTTCGCCGCTGCGCACGCATCGCAGGAAGGCTGCGGCCTCCTCGCGGTAGCTCCACTGCGGGTCTGCGAACTCCTTGACCAACTGCGGTGCCTGACCCGGCTTGGCCGGCCGATACAGTTCGACCGTCGCCGGCACGTTCTTCTGCATGAGCGGCGGCGCCTCGGTCCGCAGCCAACCGTTCTTGAAGTAGATCTGAGTGTGCTCTTCCCACCCGTGATAGCCGGTGTAGGCGCTCTCGACCGTGCAGCGGGTGCCGTTGATCTCAAGCACCACGACGCCGGTCATCCCATCCGTATCGAGCTGCACAGTTTTGACCACCGGTGCGGAACTCTCGCCCGGCTTGGAGAGGAAGAACCGCAGCAAGTTGACGTTATGCGTCCACTGCTGCAGGTAACCAAGGTAGCTGTTGTGCCACTCGCTCGGCAGCCATTCAGGGCACTCGGCGGGCGCGGGCGGCGGCGTTTCGGGCGATCGGTCCATCACCACGTTCGGGTCGGCCGCGTACGTCCAGTTGCCGCCGAAGCCATGATTGCGAGCGAACAGGATCGGTCCCGCCTCGCCGCTGGCGCGCCACGCGTCCAGGTGCCGCTTGAGCAACAGGTTGCCCGGGTCGTACCGCTTCATGTACGCCACGAACACGCGGGCGTCCGGCTTCTGCGCCGCGACGATGCGTTCGGCCCGCGCGGCGTTGACGGCCATCGGCTTCTCCATGAAAACGTGCTTGCCCGCCCGCACCAGTTCCTCGGCGATCTTCCCCTGCAGCGCGTACGGCGCACTGACGCCGACCGCCTCGATGTCCGCGTCGATCGCGATCTCCTCGTGGCTGCGGTACAGCTTGCGGATGCCGAAGCGGTCGGCCACGCGCTTGCCGAGGTCCTGCCGCACCTCGGCAAGGCCGACGAACTCGCAGTCCTTCAGACTTCGAAAGTTGGGGATGTGGATCGTTTGCGCGACGAAGCCGCAGCCGACGTACGCGAATCGCACGGGCCGTGATGGATTGGTGTCTGCCATGGTCTTCAACATGCCACACCCCACGGTGACGTCCATGTCGAAGGTTGCTTTGCTTTTGGCATTTCGTGCGGTAGCTTCGATGCACATGGTGCGGCTGCTCGCGGCGTCTCAGCTCGTTTTCCTGCCCGATTGGACGATGGGACGTCACGTGCACGAGCGTTTTCATGAGCTGATCGTGCTCACCAGTGGGGCAGTTGAGGCCCGCGTGGAGCCCATGGCGGATGACGGCGCCGGCCGCGCCGCGCAGACGGTGACCGCCCGGGCCGGTGAGTCCCTGCTGTACGCCCGTCGGGCGTCGCATGCCGAGCGGTCGGTCGACCACCGACCGGTCAACATGGTCTGCATCTCGTTCGAGGCCGACGACGACGCGTTCGCGGCCGACGGGCCCGGCCCCGTGTGGTCGGCGGACGCCGCTGGGCGCGTCGCGGTGCTGGCCAGATGGATGACGGAACTGACACCGGCGGCGTGCGACGCCGACCAGCGGACGCTCGACGCGCTGCTGACGGCCCTGCTGGCCGAGCGGTCGGCCCGGGCCCGGGAGGAGGACCAGCTCGTGCAACTTGTCCGCCAACACGTCCGCGACCACCTGGCTGAGCGCATCTCGCTTGGCGACCTTGCCGACGCCGCCTGTTTGTCGCGATTTCATTTCGCCCGCCGGTTCCGGGTGGCGGCGGGCATGTCGCCAATGGCGTTCGTGCGCAGCCAGCGTGTCGACGCCGCCCGCGCACTACTGATGACGCGCAGCGTGCCACTGCGGGCCGTCGCCCGCACGGTTGGCCTCGGTAACGAGTTTCACCTGTCGCGCGTCTACAAGCGCGTCACCGGCCAGACGCCTCGCCGCAATACGCCGGGCGGCTGACGACTTATCTCCTGAAAATTCTTCTGCCCCACTCCCCGTGCGCGGGGCAAGGGTGGGAAGCAATTCGGCCCAGTTCAAGCACCTGAGGCTCACCGCGATCAAGAAGCTTGATGATGGTGGAAGGCAACGTTGCTTGCAGGCGCGTGTACAGAGTTTGTGTGCGGCCGCAGCATCTCCTACATCGAATGCGATCGACCTGCGTCCTGATCGGCGTGTTCCGTTTACTTGAGGACATTGAACCATGACGAGAATTGGAATCATCGGCGCTGGCGGCAACGCGACGGGACATGCCCAATATTACACGGCCAACCCGCGAACGCGCGTCGTGGCGATCGCTGATCCGGATCGCGGTCGGGGCGACGCGCTGGCCACCGAGTGCGGCGCCCGTTGGGTAAGCGACTACCGCGAGTTGCTGGATGAGGTCGACGCGGTCGTCGTGTCTTCGCCGAACTGGTTGCATGTGGAACACGCGACTGCGGTCGCGCGGGCGGGGCTGCACGTTTTCTGTGAGAAGCCGATGGGCCTGAACCTCGCCGAGGCACAGCAGATCGCCGGGGCCGTGGCCGAGGCCAAGGTTGTGTCGGCCGTCGGCTTCGCAGTGCGGTTCGATCCACCCATTCAGACGATGGCTCGCCTGGCGCGTGAGGGGACGCTGGGCCAACTGCGCTCGCTTTGGTCGCGGCGCGTGTTCTCGATCGGTACCGGTGGCGCGCCCTGGCGCACGGACCCGAGCCGCAGCGGCGGCGTGCTGTACGAGATCAACCTGCACGAGCTCGACTGGCTACTGGCCATTGCCGAGGAGACGGGGGGCCGATTGAACAGCGTCTACGCGCGCGTTTGGGCCGCCGACCGGTCGCATCCGCGGGCCAACGACCACAATTGGATCACGCTTGGCTTCGCCGGGGGCGTCACCGCGACCCACGAGGGCTCATGGTCATCGCCCACCGTCAACTTCTACCGCGGCGTCGAGGGATCGACCGCCAGCGCCGTCACAAACGAGTGGGGCAACGACCTGTTCCTGACGCTCCTGGGCCAGTCCCGCACGCCTTACGCCTGTGACGAAGCGTTCGACCTGCGCGGACACTTTCTCGATTGCATCGAACGCAAATTGGAGACGGTCGCGAGCGTCGCCCGCAGCCTTCGCGTGATGGCCGTGGCCGAGGCGGTGCTCGAATCGAGCCGGACCGGGAAAGCGATCGATTTTGCCTAGAGCGTGTTATGCACCTTCCAGTTCAGAAACTGGCTTGGGTGCCACGGTTTGGTACTCCAAGCCGTGCCGGATGCGGGGGTGCAGGTCGACGACACGACCGTGATGGTCACGCAGGGCGGTGGGCCATTCCGCCCTTTCCAGTCGGGCTGCGCGTCTCGCCGTAGTCGCACCCTCCCCCTTACCCGACGGTGATCGCATCGAGGTTGACGCCGTTGGCGGTCATGTTCGTTAGGCGGATGACGTTGCTGCCGGCGAGCAGGTCCAGCGTTAGCGTCAGTTCCCTCCACGTGGTCCAGCTCCCGGTGCCGGTCATGGCCAGGCTGCCGTGCGCCACCACGCCGTTGACCGACACGCTCAGCGGCCGATCGCCCGCCGACCCGTTCGCGTACCGGAGCGTCACCATCGTCGGCCCCGCCGTTGTGCGGCCGACCGTCAGCTGCACGTACGAGCCGGCGCCGCCGAAGTCGGCGTAGCCGCTGCCGGCGTAGCCACCGTTGGTCGTCTGCCGCGTCACGCCGACCATCGTCGCCGACTCCGCCTGCACCGTCACCGACGGCTGAACCGGCGGCGGCGGTGGTGGCGTGACCGTGCCGCTGGTGATC